>CAYXJH010000084.1:0-10590 GCA_964465415.1 uncultured Gemmatimonadaceae bacterium | reverse complement strand
GTCGGACGCAGGGCCAGGCCGGGGCCGGGGATCCAGCTGCCGAGCCAACGGCGGGCGCGCGACCGGGCGGGTTCCGGCGTGGCGTGCTCGGGCAACCGGCGCATGACCGCTTCGGTCAGGTCCGGGGCCGGGATCGCGTCGAGTCGGCCGGAGATCTTCCGGATCATGGCCTCCGTTGTCCGGGCCTCGACCCGTTCCTCCGGGGTCAGCGCCTCGAAGGGCAGCTCACCATCCAGCCAGGCGTGCAGTCGTTCGTTCATCACTCCCACGAGATCCGGGTTTCCGCCTCACCCTGTTAGACGATCCAGGAGCACGGCGGGTCACACGAAGTATAGCAGGAAGGGGCGGCCGTGCAACAAAGAGAGCCGGAGCGCCGGACCGATGACCGGCGGCCGACGGGGTCGGGGTGCGGGGGTCGCTCGGCAGGGCGATATTGGGGCGGCGCGCGCGGTCGGGGAACACGAGGCAAGGGGGTCGAGTGAGCACAGGACGAGTACGGAGCCGGAGCTGTTGGGTTCTGACGTTGGCCGTGGCGATTCCGTGCGGGGCGGCAACGCAGTCGGCGGGCCCGCAATCCGAAGAGACGGAGGGGCCGCCCTGGGCTGAGACGGCGGCGACGCTTCGGGACCGGGCGCTGCAAGGGAACATCGCGTACGGGATCGTTGAGGATCTCACGACGCGCTTCGGGCCCCGACTGGCCGGGACGACCGCGGAGCACCGGGCGGCGGCGTGGGGCGCGGAGCGGCTGAGGGAGCTGGGCTTCGCCAACGTCCGGGTCGAGGAGTTTCCACTCCTGGTGTGGGAGAGGGGAGCGGAGGAGGGTCGGATCGTCGCCCCGCACCCGCAGCCGCTGACGCTGACCATGTTGGGCGGGTCGCCGGCAACGCCGGAGGCTGGGCTCGAGGCGGAGGCCGTCCTGTTCGCGACCTGGCAGGATCTCCTGGATTCGGGGCCGGGCTCGCTGGCCGGGCGCATCGCGGTGGTGCTCCAGGAAACGCCGCGGACGCAGACGGGCGGCGGCTACGGGTCCACGTCGCCGATACGGTTCAACGGTCCCGCGGAAGCCGCACAGAGAGGTGCGGTGGCCTACGTCATCCGTTCCCTGGGCACGCACGACCACCGGTTCGCTCATACGGGTGCGACCCGGCTGGACGCGGGGATCCCGTCGTTCGCCATCTCGCCGCCGGACGCGGAGCAGCTGGCCCGCGTGGCGCGCAGCGGACCGGTTCGCCTGTGGCTCAAGGGCACGCCGGCCGAACCGATCCAGGGTCGCAGCCAGAACGTGATCGGCGAGGTGACCGGGCGGGAGCGGCCGGACGAAGTCATCGTCATCGGCGGGCACCTGGACAGCTGGGATCTCGGGACGGGCGCGGTGGACGACGCCGCGGGGATCGGGATCACGACCGCGGCGGCAGCACTGATCGCCGAGCTACCCGAGCGGCCCAAGCGCACGATCCGTGTCGTATGGTGGGGCGCGGAAGAGGTGAGCCAGCCTGCACCGGTGGGCGGATTGGCGGGGGCCCGGTCCTACGCGGAGAGCCGACGGGACGAAGGGGAGATCGACCAGCACGTCATCGCCAGCGAGAGCGACTTCGGCGCGGGGCCCGTCTACAGTCTGAGCCTGCCGGCCGGGCTGGCGGACAGCCCCCTTCGGCGGGAGGCGGAGCGGGTGCTCGCGCCGCTCGGCGTCTACTTCGACTCTACTCCGGCGCGGGGAGGCGGTCCGGACGTGGTGCCCCTGGTCCAGTTGGGCGTACCTGCGTTCCGGCTGAACCAGGACGGCTCGGACTACTTCGATGTGCACCACACCGCCGATGACGTGATCGAGCGGATCCATCCGCGACACCTGGACCAGAACGTCGCCGCGTGGGCGGCGCTGCTATGGCTCATCGCCGAGTCGGAGATCGACTTCCGGAACCCGTGATCCTCGACCTGGGTGCGGCGTCAGCGGTCGACCCGGGCCAGCTCGTCCAGGGCGCGCTGAAGGCTCTGGATCGCGTCCTCGAGCGACCGACGCAGGGCATCCACGGCCACCGGCCGGGCCGGCGCGGGTGCGGGGTCGACGCCGGGCTCCGCCGCCGGGTCCGTGACTGCGGCCACCGCGGGCAGCTCTCCGACCAGTGCGGCAACGGACGCGTCCAGCGTCTGGTGCATCACGACCTGGGTCGCGTCGGCCAGGATGATCCGCCTCAGCTCCGGGAACTCGAGGGTCTCGGGCCGCAGGAACACGGGCTCGGCGTACAGTAGCGCATCGCCGAGCGGAATCACGAGCAGAATGCCACGCATCACCTCGGAGCCGACCTGGCCCCAGAGCGTGAACTGCTCGGAGATGACGGCGTCGTTGTCGATCCTGGCTTCGACCTGGCTCGGCCCATCGACGTGGCGGCCGGACGGGAACCGGAACAGGACGAGCTCGCCGTAGCTGTCACCGTCACTCCGCGCGGCCATCCACCCCACCAGGTTGTGGCGGTTGGCCGGCGTGAACGGCTGGATCAGGAGGAACTCCTCCGCGTCCTGGTCGGGCAGGCGCGCCACGATGTAGTAGGGCCGGAGCGCCTGGGCCCTGCCGAAAGAGGTCTGGACCGGCACCGACCACTGATCCTCCTTGTTGTAGAACACGACCGGGTCCTCCATGTGGTACTGGAGGAGCATCTGGGTCTGGACCGTGAACTGGTCCAGCGGCACCCGGACATGGGCCCGGAGGTACTCGGGCATGGCTTCCGCCGGTTGGAACAGGTCCGGGAAGATGCGCTGATAGGCCTGGATCAACGGATCGTCCGGCTCGTACACGTAGAAATCGAGCGTGCCGTGGTAAGCGTCGATCACGGCCTTGACGCTGTTGCGGATGTAGTTGAACCGGCCGCCGGGCCACGGCGTCGAATAGGGGTATCGATTCGTGATCGTGTACGCGTCCTGCATCCAGAAGAGCTTGCCATCGGCTACCACGGGGTAGGCTTCCCGGTCCCGCAGGAGGAACGGCGCGATCGTGGCGAATCGCTCCTGCACGGTCCGGCGGTACTGGATCCTGCTATCCGGGTTGACCTCCCCTGAAATGAGGATGTTGATGTCCCGGAACTGCCAGGCGTAGAGGAGCCGCCGGAAGAAGGAGCCGAGCTCGACCCCGCCAGTCCCGTCGTAGTGCGTGTACACCGGACCCGTGGGGCCCGGGTAGTTGAACTCCTCCATCCCGCTCCGGACGATCACGTAGCTGAGGCTCTTGAGACCGTAGTAGACCTCCGGCCTCTCGAGCGGGATGGGCCCCGCCGGTGGAACATCGCTGACGAAGAACGTGGGTCGGCCGCCAGCCTCCACCTCGGTGACGGGGCTCATGGCCACGCCGTAGCCGTGAGTGAACTGGAGCTGGCGGTTGACCCAACGCTGCGCCTCCTGGGGCAGCTTCTCCGCGGACAGCTCTCGCGTGGCGAGCATGACCTGGCGGAGCTCGTCGCCGACCCGATAGCGGTCCGTATGGACGGCCAGGAAATCGTAGTAGAGACGGAAGAACTGGATCTGGTTGTAACTCTGCAGCAGGGGGCTCTCGTCCCAGAGCCGGACGTTGTGGATCGTGCCCGGGTTCGCTGTCACCGTCTCCATGTCCACGGTGCCGAGGGCCGGGTGGCTCCGGCCGTGGAGCCTATCGAGCCCGAACGCCTGGCGGGTGTAGCGAATGTTGTTGGCGAGGAAGTCCCGCTCGCGGGCCAGCTCGCTGGGCTCCACGGTCAAACGCTGGACTACGCCAGGCGCGACGCCACTGATCAGGATATTGGCACCGAGCCATATCACCACGGGAAGGACCAGTAGCCGCGTGCCCCTGGACAACACCCCGCCGGCGGCAAGCAGCCCCGCGCAGAAAACGGCGATGATCGTGAGCAGCGTCCGGCCGGGGAGGTTGACGTGGTTGTCGGTGTAGCCCACGCCGTACACCGCGCCGGTCGGCGAGTACAGCAGCTCGTATCGACCCAACCAGTGGCCCACGGCGATAACGAGCAAGATGGCCGCCCCCAGGAGAGCGAGCTGGACCCGGGCCTGGCGGGCGAAGGTGAACCGGTCGCCACGCATCCGGCTCGTCACGTAGTAGAACCCGGCCACGATGAGGGCCACGGCCACGAGCGCGCCCATCAGCCACACGCGGAGCAGCTCGATGGCGGGCAGCGTGAAGATGAAGAACGCGAAATCCCGGTTGAAGATGGGATCCGCCTCGCCGAACGGTCCGCGATTGAGGAAGAGGAGGACCGTCTCCCATTCCGCGGCCGGATGGCCGGCCAGGAGCAGGGCGGCCACGGCGGTGACCACGAGCGCGAGCCGCACCATCAGCTTCCGTACGAACTGGTAGTCCGTCGATGAGACGCCGAGCCGGTTCAGGGCCGGGGCGCCGCGTGTGGCGCGTTCGGCGTAGAGAACGTTCGGCAGTGCGATGCCGAGGAAAAGGACCAACGCACCCAGGAAGAGCGCGACGCGGGCGAGGGTGGTCGTGATGAGGACCTGTTCGTGGCCGACGCCGCGGAACCAGAGCCAGTCGGTGTAGAAGCCCTGCGCCCAACCTATGAGAAGGAGGACGGGGAGCAGGAGCAGCAGCCAGAGCGCCTTGCCGAGCCGCCGGTAGAGTCGCGGCAGGTCGAGGTCCTGGAGGTCTAGGGGGCGCGGCCCTTCGGGGCCTCGCTGTCCGGGGAAATCCACCATGTCAGGTGCCTGTCGATCAACGGGTCGAGGTCCGTTCCCCGGTCCCGCTCACGCGGTTTGTTCAGCTGGACGCGATGCCCGGACGGGACGGGAGAATGACGGTGCCGGAAGATACGGCGTGGCGTCGTTCCAGGCGAGCGTCCGGCCGACGCCGGGTACCGTCATCATGTCCGTCAAGCCTCGGGGAGGCGCAGCACGACCCTGCCGTCCTCGTCCCGGAACTCGAGGCGCGGCACGTCGAGTGAATCGACCACGAGTCGGATCCGGGTGCGTCCCTGCGTATCGTTGATATCGAGGACCGCGCTCCGGCGGGCGCTGCCCATGCGCAGGCGCGGTGCCGTGCCCTCGACCTGCTGTTCGGCCCTGGCCACGAACTCGGTCTCGTCGATTTCCCCGGCGCGATAGGCGACGACGGCCTCCAGGAGCTCT
Source organism: uncultured Gemmatimonadaceae bacterium (assembly GCA_964465415.1). Taxonomy (GTDB): domain Bacteria; phylum Gemmatimonadota; class Gemmatimonadetes; order Longimicrobiales; family RSA9; genus SLCC01. Next base: position 5,481 of record CAYXJH010000084.1, on the reverse strand, counting down.
TCGATGTGACGGGCGGGGCGATCCCACACCTGGACGCCGGCAAACAACCGGTCGCCACCCTCCTGGTAGGTGACCTGGACCACCTGGTCCTGGTTCATCCGGTCGAAGGTCAGGGACCCGCCGGCCGACGAGCCGCCGTCGGTCGGCAAGGAGCCGTACGTGAGACCGCCTGCCTCGGTGCCCTCGTGATTGAAGAAAAGCATACCAGAAGACTCGACGCGTCCACCGGAGATGATGGCCGGATACTCGTATCCGCGGATGATGGGGCCCGGCAGCCGGGCGGCGTTGGCGATGACCAGCGCGTAGCGGCCATCGGCCTCGACGACGTTGATCCGCTCGACCTCGATCTCCGAGAACCTCGCCGTCTCCTGGCCGGCGGTGAACGCGGCGGCGACGAGCGCCACGAACGCGAGCGTGCTCAGGATCGTGTACCGACGCAGGACCCGGATCTGGGCCTCGAGCCTGTGGACGGAGTCAGGGTGCTGCATGGCGGATCTCCCGCGTGGAATGTGGAGGCGACAGGCTCACGACGCGCCGTCACCGTTGCCGTCGTACTCGGCGAGGCTGTCCGCTGCTGCGCGCCCCACCAGGCGGCGCATCACGGCCAGGGCCGAGTGGAGATTGGCCGCGGTCCGTTTCGGCGCATCGCGGCGGAGCGTGGCGTCCAGTACCTCCGCAAGAAGCTGATATTCTCGCTGGACCTCGCCCCGACCCCAGCCGAGCCGGCGTCGCTGGAGGCCGTGGCGCTGGGCGATGACGGTCTGGATGGACTCCGCGTCGGCGAGGAGGGCTGGATCGCCGGCCCCATCCTCGAGAACCGAAAGGGTGTTGGCCATGGCGGCGACGAGGGGCGCGGTCTGGTCGGCGAGCTGGGCCCGGTTGACCCGCTCCGCCGCGCGCATGTGACGGTCCGCGTGCAACCGTTCGATCCACTCGTCCTCGATTCGCTCGATCGCGTCGAGCAGGGTTTGACCCGCCGGCGCCAGCCCCGGCAGCTGGTCGGACCCGGGCGGCCACGACTGGAGGCCCTGCTCCTCGGGTGTGGCGGTGGGCGCGCGCTCCTGGACGTCGGGAGCCAGCCACAGGGAAAAGCAAGAACCTTCGCCGACCTCGCTCCGGGCGGTGAGCTCACCGCCCATGAGCCGGGCCAGCCGCCGGCTGATCGTGAGTCCCAGCCCCGTCCCGCTGGCGCGCCGCGTGTGGCCCGACTCGGCCTGGACGAAGGGGTCGAACACCCGGGGCAGCTTGTCCGCCGGGATCCCCCGTCCCGTGTCCTCCACATCGATCACCATCCAGGGACCCATCTCCGGGAGCGCGGCCTCGGGCGGCGCGCTGTCCCCTACCCTGCACCGCACCGTGATGGCCCCACCCGCGTCAGTGAACTTCACGGCGTTGGCCAGCAGATTCAGCAGGATCTGCCGGACGCGGTCCTCGTCGCCGAGCACGCGGACCTCGTGGTCGCACTCCCATGCCTGGAGCAGGCGTAGCCCCCGTTTCTCCGCCTGTGGCTCGACGATCTGAAGCGCCCAGGTCAGGGCGGGGCGCACGGCGATCTCGTGCGCGTCCACGGTCAGCTCGCCGGCCTCGATCTTGGCGAGATCGAGGACATCGCTGATCAGCCCGTGGAGGTGTCTGCTGCTGGCCCTGATTCCGGCAACGAAACGCTGTTGGTCGGCGTCCAGCGCCCCGGCCACGCCCGCGTCCAGCAGGTCGGCGTAGCCCATGACCGCGTTGATCGGGGTGCGAATCTCATGGCTCATGGTGGCCAGGAACTGGCTCTTGGCCCGGTTCGCGTGCTCCGCGTCCGCCCTGGCCAGCTGCGCCTCCCGGCGCGCCTGGACGTGCTCCGTCACATCGGAGCCGTGGGCGACCACGCCGGATCGGGTGCCGTCCGCCTCGGTAATGGGATAGTACACCAGGTCGACGAACCGCTGCTCCGGCTCGCTGTCGGGCGTCCGCGAGATCATGACCGACATCTCGCGGCCGATGAACGGCTCGCCGGTCTCCAGCACACTATCGAGCAGCTCCTCGAAGCCCTGCCCCCGGATCTCCGGGAGGGCGTCGAGGACCGGTCGTCCGACGAGCTCCCGGTGACCGACGAGCTGATAATACGCCGCGTTCACGTACTCGAAGACGTGGGTCGGCCCGCGCACGACGGCGAGGAACGCGGGGGCCTGGGCGAACACCTCGCGCAAGCGTGCCTCGGCGCGCTCGGCTTCTGCGCGGGCGGCGTGACTCGCGCGCTCGGCCACAATGCGGGCCGTCGTTTCCGAAACGATGTTCAGGAAGGCGACAATCGCGCCGCGCCGGTCCCGGATCGGACTGAGGCCGAACGTGAACCAGGCGTTGGGCTCGTCGTCGGGGGAGCGGCCATCATCTCCGTGGCCGCGACGCACGACGAACGGCGCATCCTGCCGATAGGCGGGTGGTCCACCGGCGCGAATGCGTTCGAACAGCGGCGCGACGGAGTCCCAGATCTCCTCCCACACCTGGGGGCCCGGGGTGCCGAAGGCCGCCGGGTGCTTGGAGCCGAGCACGGCCGTGTACGCATCGTTGTAGATGAGCACCAGATCCGGACCGCACCAGAGCGCGATGGGGAACGGTGACTCGAGACAGGTCCGCACCGTATCCAGCAGGATGCCGGGCCACGAATCGACCGGCCCCAGCGGCGACGCCGTCCAGTCCTTGGACCGACCGAGCGCTCGCGCCTCCCCTTCCCCCTCGAACGGATCCAGCCGTCGCCTCATGGCCCCTCGGTGCGATAAACCCGTAGCCCCGCGAGCCCCCGGTCGGCGGGGGCGTGACGCGGCATCCTGCGCGGGGTTGGCTACAAGAATGGGACCGCAGCGGCAAAACGCGGCGGAGGCCCAGGAGCGCGAGTGCCTGCGTTGCGGTTCAGGGTCCGCTGAGTTGGTCGGTGGGATCCCGGTCCGTTGGCACGGTGCTGGGCGTTGATCCGGGAGCTGTCACCTGCGCAACAAGGAGAAAGGCATGGACGCGGTACCCTGCGAGGATGCGCTGAGGCCCGGGACGATCCACTTCTTCGTCCCGGGCCTCAGTGGTTACCCGGTGGCATGATGCCTCCTCGACCCTGTCGTCGATCGACGGTGGCGCCCTGGGTCCCGGGAGCCGTCGTCGCCGCATCTGGCGCGCCGTCTGTCCCTTCGTGCCCTCTGAGAGAGGGCCGGCGGACCCGGATCGGCCACGAGGCCGTCCGGTTACCAGCCGGGAGGGCGTCTCGCGCGGCCCGCGCCAGCGCTGGTAAACCAAATATGTCAGGCCGTGGCTCGGGCGGCAAGAGCCTGCGACCGCGTTCCCATTGCGATCACCCGGGGTCCGGGCCAACATCCCCGGGTCGGCGACCAGGCGGGTCCAATGCGGGTTAGACCCCTCCCTGCCCTCGCGTCGATCGCATCCCGAGCCCGAGACACGACGGATGGAAACATCAGGTACGGATTCATCGGCTCTGTCCGGGGCGGCGCACCCCGGACCGCGCGTGGACCCGGACTTCGCCCGGCAGGTCCTGCAGGATCTCTACGCGTACCGCCGAAAGCGGAAGGCGGTGGCGTGGGCGCTGTGGATCCTGTTCGGGTGGGCGGGAGGACACCGGTTCTACCTGGAGCGACCCGGCACCGGTCTGCTCATGCTGCTCACGGGCGGCGGCGCCCTGATCTGGTGGGCGGTCGACGGGTTCCTCCTCAACGGCATGCTACGGGACCACGACGCCGAGCAGGCTCGACGCAAGCGTGAGGGGCTGCCGCCGCTGGAGCTCGCGTTCATGCCGCCGCTGGCCGTGGACGTGCTGCGCGAGCCACCGCCCTGGACCGTGCAGTGGAAGGAGCGGGGGAGTGTCCGCAAGGGCATGCGGTTGGCCGGCGACCTCCTCGTCCTGCTCATCGTCGGGACGGTCCTGGGCTCGCTCGCCGACGCGCGCGGCGGCGAGGAGGCCTTGTTCGCGGCCGGGGCGGTGATCGTCGTCACGATCCTGGGCGGCCACGTCGGATGGTTGGACCGATTCCCGCTGGCCAGGGGCCTGATCCTCTGGAGCCACCGGCTACGCCTGTTCTACTACTACAATCAGCCCGGCAGCCCTATCGCCCTACTGTTGCGGCCGATCGCCATCGTGGCGGCGCCGTTCCGCCGCAGACAGCGGGCGGAAGCGCGGCTGTACGTGGAGATCGGCGCCGTCTTCACCCTCATCTTCCTGACGCTGGACATCCTGGAGGACGTGGGCGGCCCGCTGTTCGACATCGGCCTGGCCGCCATAGCGCCGCCGCGCTTGCTGACCCTATGGATGCAGGAGGCGTTCATGACGTTCCTGCTGATCTACGCGTTCGTGACGCCTATCGGCGCGATCCTCACGCTGCGCCTTCTTACCCACGCCAGCCACACGATACCCCGCGTATTCGGCGCCTTCGCGCTCTTCGCCCTGGTACGGGGGTTGTTCTAGCGCCGAGGCCCGGCGTTGCCGGATCGGTTGCGCCGCGGGTGACCTGCGCGGCATCTTGCGACCGGCACCCTATCCCCGTTGATCACGTGCCCATGTCCCACCTCCAGCAAGCCCGGGAGGCCTACGAGCGGCGGCAATGGCAGTCAGCGTGGGAGCACCTGTCCCGCTCGGACCGCGACACGCCACTCGGGCTGGAAGACCTCCAGCGCCTAGCCCTCTCGGCTTACCTGATCGGCCGGGATGAGGCATATGTCGACGCCCTCGAACGGGCGCACCGGCTGCAACAGGAAACCGGCGATGCCCCGGGCGCAGCCCGGTCTGCGTTCTGGCTGGGCCTCCACCTCGCCGATCGGGGCGAACCGGCCAGGGCGAGCGGCTGGTTCGGCCGCGCGTCGCGTCTCCTCGAGGAAGCCGGCGGCGAGCACGTTGAGCAGGGGTACCTGATGCTCCCGGCGGCGCTACAGCGCTTCGCCGCGGGTGATCACGATGCCGCCGACCGGATCGCGGGAGCGGCGGTGTCGATCGCCCAGCGGTTCGGCGACCGGGATCTGCTGGCGTTGGCCGTCCACCTTCGCGGGGTCGCCATGATCGGCGGGGCGCGGGTCGATGAGGGGCTCTCGCACCTGGACGAGGCCATGGTCGCCGTCGCCACGGAGGAGCTGTCACCCCCCGTTACGGGCCTCATCTACTGCAGCGTGATCGGGGCATGCCGGAAGGTGTACGCCCTGGGCCGAGCCCGGGAGTGGACCGCCGCCCTCGCCGAGTGGTGCGACGCGCAGCCCGACATGGTGGCGTACACCGGGGAGTGCCGCGTCTACCGTGCCGAGCTGTTGCAGTTCCACGGCGACTGGGGTGGAGCCAGCGCGGAAGCCCGGCGGGCGGTCGAGCGGCTCACCGTCAGGGGCGGTCCCGCCGCATCCCTCGCCCACTACCAGCAAGGCGAGGTCTTCCGGCTGCGCGGCGAGTTCGCGGCGGCCGAGACCGCGTACCACGCTGCCAGCTTGGCCGGTCGCACGCCCCAGCCGGGGCTG
>CAYXJH010000083.1:0-10593 GCA_964465415.1 uncultured Gemmatimonadaceae bacterium | reverse complement strand
GACCCGGCCCTTCTCGGCGTCGTCGAGCCCCGCGACCCGAGCGCTGGGCACCGGGGCCTCGCGCATCACGTGCTGCGCATGGAGGGCCCAGCCCACGTACGCCCTGTCCTCGAAGGGCAGGACCCCCGCCAGCAGCTCGTAGAGGAGGACGCCCAGGGAGTAGATATCCGAGCGCGTGTCCACATCCAGCCCGCCACCGACCTGCTCGGGGCTCATATAGGCCGGCGTGCCGGGCGAAAGGCCGAGCTGGGTCAGCCGCGTCGCGTCCTCCGCCGTCTGCTCCACCGCCCGAGCGATCCCGAAATCGATGACCTTGCACACCGGCTCGTCGTCGGGGACCGTGACCAGCACGTTCGACGGCTTCAGGTCCCGGTGGATCACCCCCTTCTGGTGGGCGTGCTGCACCGCACGGCAGACCTGGGCGAAGAGCCGGACCCGGGACCGGACGCCCAGCCGATGGGCGTCGCAGTACTCGGTGATGGGGGCGCCGTCGACCCGCTCCATAACGAAAAAGGGCCGGCCGCTCTCCGTAGTGCCCGCGTCGAAGACCCGGGCGATGCCGGGATGCTCCATGACGGCCAGCGCCTGCCGCTCCGCCTCGAACCGAGCCACAATCTGCTTCGAGTTCATGCCCGGCTTCAGGACCTTGAGCGCCACCTCCCGGCGGACCGGCTCGGTCTGCTCCGCCAGGTAGACCACGCCCATCCCGCCCTCGCCCAATACGCGGACCAGCCGGTAGCCGGCCACGCGATCGGGGTCGCCGGGCGGGTCGACTCGCTCTTCAGTCACGGGCAGGGAGATCCCAAGTTTTGGGGGCGGAGGCGGGCCGGGTCGTCCCGCACTTAGAATATTCGACCGGCCCGGTCCAGGTTCAAGGACGACGTACGAACCCGTCGGGCATCCGGTGTTCCACCCCGTGGTCGGTCGGCCAGGAGGGCCATCAACAGGAGCAAAGGGGCCCGGTCTCCGGGGGGGTCGGGCATTCGAGCGCCCTTACGCCCCCGGAGACCGCTCCTCAGCCGCGTGGCGAGTTCTGTCGGATCAACGTACGGGAAACGTGACCGGTCCGCACCGCCGTAGCGTACCCGTTGTCCGGGTTCTGCCCCGCACGCAGCAGACGGTCCACCCGGCCCTGGCCCCGGTTGTACGCCGTCAGCGCCAGGTCCACGTCACCCTCATACTTGTCCTTCAAATACCGGAGATAGCCGAACCCCACGTCCAGGTTCGTCTCCGTGTTGAACAGCGCGGCACGGCTCGTCCCCGGCGCGATCCACCGCGCCGTCGACGGCAGCAGCTGGGTGAAACCCACCGCTCCCGCATGCGACACCACCGTCCGCCGGAAGCTCGACTCCGTTCGCACCAGCCCGAACGCGATCTCCGGCTCGATCTCGTGCCGCTCCGCCGCCGTGTAGATCTGACCCGCCAACTCTTCCGGGATCGAGAACTCCGCCGCCAGATCGCCGACCGAACGCGCCCGCTCCCGCTCCCGGAACCGCTCCGACCAACCCCGCGTCACCGAGGTCTCGCCCTCCCGTACCACCTCCACGGCCGCGATCTCGGCCACCACCTCTTCCTGCCCAGGGCCCGCAGCCAGCAGCATCGCACCGGTAAGCAGAACCACCGTCAGCAGCAGCGCCACGGTCAGCGAACGCCGCTCCCGGGGCACCTCCGCCTCCCTGCGGCGACGATCCCGCCTCTCTCCCGTCTCTTGCCGCCTCTCCACCTTCCCGTGCGTATCCGGAGCGGCGTGGAGGGATCCCCCTCCCGTGATGAATCGCTTCATCGCGTGTCCTCCGTTCTGTGCCCGCGTAGGGGCGTTGATCCATGCCCGCGGGGGGCGTCGATTCGTACCCGCCCGAGCGTTGCCTCGTGACCGCCTCGGCGTTATGCGTGTTCCGAGGGGCAATTGTTTCAACAGATCTTGAAATTTAACCGAACGCGATGCAAAAGGATACCCTATGACGGCTTGGCAGGGTCCAGCTCCACTATGCGACGGGCGTTGCCTGGGTCCGGAGGAGTATGACCACGCCAGTTGAGGATCCAGACGCCGCCGCGCAGCTCGACGTGGTGTCGGAGCGGCCGTTCAACGCGGAGACGCCGCTCGGCGCACTGCTGTCTGACGACACGCCGCTGGGGCCGGTCACGCCCGCCCGGCTGTTCTTCGTGCGATGCAATTTCGACGTGCCGCGGCTCGACGATTCGACCTGGCGGCTTCGGGTGGAGGGACGGGTGCGGCGGCAAGCCACGCTGTCGCTCGCCGACATCCGGGCGCTGCCCCACCGGCAGGTAATGGCCACGCTGGAGTGTGCGGGGAACGGCAGGCGGTTGATGAATCCGGTGCCCGGTGGCACCGCCTGGAACGTGGGCGCCGTCAGCGCCGGCGTTTTCGAGGGCGTCGCGTTGCGGAACGTGCTGGCGCGCTGCGCCGTACGGGCCGGTACGGTCGAGATAGTATGCGACGGAGCGGACGCAGGCACACTCGACGGCGGCAGCGAGGTCGTGCAGTTCAGGCGCGCTCTGCCGCTGGCGAAGGCGCTACACCCGGACACCCTGCTGGCGTGGTCGCTCAACGGTCGACCGCTGGCGCCGGAGCACGGCTACCCGTTGCGCTTGCTGGTGCCCGGATGGTACGGCGTGGCCTCGGTAAAATGGCTGCAGCGCCTCGTGGCGGTGGACGAGCCCTTCTCCGGCCCGTTCCAGACGGATCGGTACGTATACCGAGGCCGCACAGGTCTCATGGATGGCACACCCGTGACGCAGATCCAGGTGCGCGCGCTCATTACACGGCCTGCGGACGGTGCGGTACTGCGCTGGCGGGACGGGGACGCCCTGCGCGTCCAGGGTGCGGCGTGGTCGGGTGCTGCGCCCATTTCCGGGGTAAAGGTCAGCGACGACGGCGGCTCCACCTGGCTCGCAGCGACCCTGGTCCAGCCGACCGCGCCGTATGGGCCGGCGTCGTGGCATCTCGATTGGGTCCCGGGGCGTGGGCCGGGTCGGTATGAGTTGCTGGCGCGGGCGACGGACGGCAGCGGAAACGAGCAACCGCTTCAGCCCGTGTGGAACGCGCTCGGCTACGCCAACAATGTCGCGCATCGTGCACATGTGGAATTGACCACGACCGGGACAAAGGGCCTGCAGGAGCGGTCGGGCTGACCGAAAATCGTCATCCGTTCGACTTCCGCCGACCCCGCCTCGATCACCCAGGCCTCCCCGCCCAGGTCCGCGAGGCTGAAGAATGTCTCGCGATACGTTACCCGGGTAGTGCGTGCCTCCTCGCCGGTACTCAGCGTGGAGATCAGGTGCTCGTTGACGTCAATGGGAGGAACGCATCGACATCGCCGTACAGCAGCGTGGCGCGCTCGAGGATCGCCCAACGGAAAAGCGGATCCGCATCGTGTAGCAGCACAAGGTCGAGCTGCCCGCCGGGAAACGCAGCGGCGAGCTGCTCATGGAGATCGAGGACCGGAACCCGGGCCGCGTCCCGACGAAAACGAAAGCGCGACGCCGTTTCCATTTTCCCTTGACTTTGTGCTATAAAGTACTTTAACATTGCGTCGAACACTACACCCGCCAACACCGGAGTACAGATGGAGCTGCGCATTCAGGGCGTCTCGAAGACCTACGCCAACGGCGTGCAGGCGCTGCGCGACGTCAGCCTTACCATTCCACCGGGCATGTACGGGCTGCTGGGCCCCAACGGCGCCGGCAAGTCCACGCTTATGCGCATCCTGGCGACGCTGCAGGAGCCCGACGAAGGCACCGTGCAGTTGGGGGGCATCGACGTCGTCAACCGCCCGGACGAGGTGCGCCGCACGTTGGGATACCTGCCGCAGGAGTTCGGCGTATATCCGAAGACCAGGGCGCTGGACCTGCTGGACCATTTCGCGCTGCTGAAAGGCATCGGTGAGCGGCGCGCGCGGCGGGAAGTGGTGGATGCGCTGCTGCACCAGGTCAACCTGTGGGACGTGCGCAAGCAGAAGCTGGGCGGTTACTCCGGCGGCATGCGACAGCGCTTCGGTGTGGCCGTGGCGCTGCTGGGCAATCCGAAGCTGCTCATCGTGGACGAGCCCACGGCTGGTCTCGATCCAGCCGAGCGCGTGCGCTTCCTGAACCTGCTGAGCGAACTCGGCGAGAACAGCGTGGTGCTGCTGTCCACGCACATCGTGGAGGACGTCAGCGAGTTGTGCACGCGCATGGCCATCATCGACCGGGGCGAGATCCTGCTGGAGGCGGAACCGCTGCGCGCCATTGCGGAGCTGCGCGGGCGTGTGTGGCAACGCGTCATCAGCAAGGCCGACCTGCCTCGCGCAGAACAGGAGCATGCCGTCATCTCCACGCGGCTGCTTTCGGGCATGACACTGGTGCAGGTCTACGCGGAAGCCTCGCCGGGCGCGGGCTTCGAGGAGACGGACCCCGACCTGAAGGACGTCTACTTCAGCGCCATGGGCGGGCACATCGGCAGGCGCACGGCTGCGGCGCTCGCGTCATGAAGCTCCGCGAGATATTCCGCTTCGAGTTTGCGAACCAGGTCCGCCAGCCCTGGCCCTGGCTCGCCTTCGGCATCCTCGCCCTGTTCTCCACCGTGACCACGCGAGTGGCCATTGTGCCGGCGACGCTGCCGCAGGACTTCATCATGAACTCGCCGTTCATCATCGCTGCGGTCACCATCATCTCCTGCCAGGTGTGGCTGCTGATCGCGCCGGCGGTGTCCGGCGAGGCGGCTGCGCGGGATGAGCAGACGGGCATGCACCCGCTGGTCTACACCAGCCCCATCAGTCGCGCGGAGTACCTGGGCGGCCGGTTCCTCGCCGCGTGCGCGCTGCACGCGCTGATCCTGCTGGGCGTTCAGCTGGGCAGCCTGTTCGCGGTATACGGACCCGGCGCGAACCCCGAGTTCCTCGGGCCGTTCCGTCCCATGGCGTACATTGCGGCGTTCGGCCTGCTCGCTCTGCCCAACGTGCTCATCGCCACCACCATGCAGTTCGCGGCGGCGCTGTTCTCCGGGCGTCCCATGGCGGCCTGGGTGGGGAGCATGGCGCTCTTCTTCCTGTCGTATCCCGTGACGTTCCTGCTGTTCATGGCGGGCTTCGGCCGCCCTGCCCTGCTCCTCGATCCCATCGGCGTCTTCGCCATCATGAACCAGATGATGACGGAGTGGACCATCGTCGAGAAGAATGTGCGCATGTTCGGTCTCGAGGGCATGATGGTCTGGAACCGCGCGCTGTGGGTGGGCATTGCGCTCACAACACTGGTGCTGGTCTACCTGCGCTTCCGCTTCGCGCACCGGACGTCGGCTGACGTGCTGAACCGTGTAGCTGCTCGCTTCACCCGGACGCCGCCGGTGGCCGATGCCGACGCCGCTTCGCGGCAGACGCCGCCCTTGCCGGCAGTGCAACTCTCCTTTGACGACATTACGCGCTTGCGGCAGGTGCTGGCCATCGCACGCACCACGCTGCGCACCACTGCGCTGAGTCCCGCCGGGCTCTTCCTGCTCGTCGTGGTTCCACTCTTCATGGTGCTGGTGGTGCTGGTGCAGTCGGAGCACTGGGGTGTCACGCTGCTGCCGCGCACCGGGTACATCCTGCCGAAACACATTACGGCGCCGCTGACGTATGTCAGCGATTACCGCGTAATGCTGCCGCTGCTCATCATCCTCCTGGCGGGCCAGGTGGTGTGGCGAGAACGGGACGCGGGGATTCAGGAGCAGTTGGATGCGACGTCGGTGCCGGAGTGGACGCTGGTCGCCGGCAAGCTGCTGGGGCTCAGCCTCGTCCTCTGCGCGCTGATGGGCGCAACCACTGTGGCGGGCATGCTGGCGCAGACCATTCTCGGCTTTCACGATTACCAGCCACTACTGTACCTGCGCATCCTGCTGGGACTCCAGCTGCCCGAGTACCTGCTGCTGGCCGTGCTGGCCTTTGCGCTGCACGCGGTGGTGAACCAGCGGCACGTCGGCATGCTGGCGGGTCTGGTCGCGTTCATGCTGATCATCTTTGCGCCGTACCTCGGCATCGAACACAACCTGCTTATCTTCGGCGCGGGCCCGGACTGGTCATTCACCGACATGCGCGGCTTCGGCGGGTCGGTGGCGCCCTGGCTCTGGTTCCGGCTGTACTGGGGCGCGTGGGCGCTGCTGCTGGTTGTGGCCGCAGTGCTGCTGTGGATGCGCGGCCGGGAAACCGCTTTTGCCACGCGACTGCGGCATGCCCGCGCTCGCATCACGCGCGGTGTGGCCGGTGCGGCTGCGCTCGCGGCGATGCTGATCCTGTCGCTGGGCGGCTTCATTTTCTACAACACGAACCTCCTCAACGAACACGTCACCGAGGACGAAATCATCAGGCGGCGTGCCGCGTACGAGGTCCAGTACGGCCAGTACAAAGGCAATCCGCAGCCCACGCGCGTGCATACGGAGCTGCGCGTCGAGATGTACCCGGACCGCGGAGCCGCGACCATCCGGGGCAGCTACCGGCTGATGAACTCACACGGCGTCGCCATCTCCACGGTGCACGTGGAACCCGCCTTCTACGTGCATACGCGTGTCACGTTCGACCGCGGGTACCGTCACTCAGTGGCAGACGACAGGCTCGGACATCATGTCTACACCCTCGCGGAGCCCCTCCAGCCTGGTGATTCGCTGACGCTCCGCTTCGAGGTTGACCTGGCGCGCCGCGGCTTCACGAACACGGGCGCAAACCGCGCCATCGTGGCCAACGGCTCCCACTTCGCGGGCGGCGCGCTGCCGGTCATCGGCTACCAACCAATGCGCGAACTGTGGAGCGCGCAGGACCGGAGCCGGTTCGGCCTGCCACGCCAGGTCACGCTGCGGCCGCCCGGCGACATCGATCCCCTCGACTTCACAACGCCGCCTGCAACGTTCGACGCTGTGATCGGCACCGTGGAGGACCAGGTGGCCGTGGCACCCGGCGAGCTGCGACGCACATGGAGCGAGGGCGGCCGCCGCTACTTCCACTATGCCAGCGACGTGCCCATCAGTGGTACCGAGGTCTTCTTTTCCGCCGACTACCTCGTGCACCGCGAACAGTTCAACGGCGTGGACCTGCAGCTGTTCGTGCATCCCGGCCATGCCAGCAACGTGGAGCGCGTGCTGCACAGCGCCCGCGCCTCGCTGGAATACATGTCGGAACAGTTCGGCGCCTATCCGTACCCGTTCCTTCAGATCATCGAGCAACCCGGCAGCTTCCTCGGCATGGGCGTGGACGGTAGCGGCGTCATCACCGGCGGCGAAGGCATCTTCCTGCTCGACGCCCGGGATGACCGCTTCGACGCCTTGTTCGCCGTCGTCGCGCACGAGATGGGGCACCAGTGGTGGGGCATGCAGCTGCGCCCCGCATTCGCCGAGGGCGGCGGCGTCATCTCCGAAGGCCTCGCCTGGTACTCCGCCATGCAGCTCATCCGGAACGTGAAGGGTCGCGACGAGCTGCGCCGACTGATGGCGTTCATGCGCGAGCCCAACCCGTGGCCGGCCATCCGCACCGGACTGCCGCTGCTCCGCGCCATGGACCCGTGGGCGAACTATCGCAAGGCGCCGTACGCGTTCCACGCGCTTAGCGAGTACGCCGGGGAGGAGACGGTGAACGGAGCACTGCGTCGCCTGATCCAGACCACGCAGGCGGCGGGAACTCCAGCCACCACTCTCGACCTGTACCGCGAATTCCAGGCGGCCCTGCCCGACACGCTCCATCCCCTGCTCCGCGACCTGTTCGAGCGGAACACGTTCTGGACCTTCGACACGAAGCAGGCCATCGCCGTGCAGACTTCTTCCGGAGCCTGGCAGGTCACGCTGGACGTGGAAGCGCGCAAGGTGGTGAGCGACTCTGCCGGCATCGACAGCGAAGTGTCCATGGACGAGTGGGTGGAGATCGGCGTGTTCGGCGCCAGCAGCCGCGGCCTCGGCGCGACGCTGCACCTGCACAAGCATCGCATCCGCTCCGGCCGTCAGACCATCACGGTGCTGGTCAAGGAGCGGCCGTCACGCGCCGGAATCGATCCGTACAACCTGCTGGACTGGGAAGAGGGGGACAACATCGAGGGGGTGGTCATCGAGAAGGCGGTTTCAGCGCAACTCCACCCGCGTCCGGATCGCGCAACGAGACGGGGACGCGGGTGAGACGGGTCGAGCGCGCACGATGCACCAGGGCATGGTCTCCGTTTCGAGAGCCGGGCTCTGTGAGTGGAGCCGGCGGGAGTCGATCCGGAGCGAGCTCCCAAGGCCGCGGAGCGAAGCGAGCTACAAGGGCGTATACGCACCAGGGGTGGCCAATGGATCCCCGGTCCTCTCGTGGTCCCCGAGCGTTCCTGGATGAAATCCAGGCTGTACTCATACATGGCCGGTTGACCGTGGCTTGAGCCCGCCTTTACCGCCGCCGGACGACGGTGTCCGATCCTTTTCCCACGTCGGACCTGAACGCCAGACAAGGGAGGGAATTATGCACCGCCTCATCGCGCTTACCACGCTTCTCATCGTGCTGGCCTGCGCTGAACGTGAGCCGCTGGCCCCGGAGGCCACCGACATGAGCCGAGCCGGCTCCTGGGAACTGTCCGTGCTGAACTGGAACGTGTATTACGGCGCGGACCTGGACGTATTGATGGATGAGACCATGCCGCTGCCGCTCCGCACGGCCCTCGTCCTGGGTCAGGCGATCTCCACGGACGCGCCCGCGCGCGCGGCCGCCATTGCTCGCCATATCGCGATACAGCGCCCGCACCTGGTCGGTCTGCAGGAAGTAGCGCAGTACCGCTACCAGTCACCAGGGGACTTTCTCGACGCCAGCGGCGCCGTTCAGAACCCGTTCCCGAACGCGGAGACGGAGATCTTCGACTTCCTGGAGCTGCTGCTGGAAGCTCTCGCCGCGCTCGGGTCGGACTATGTCGTCGCATCCCGAACAGTCACGCTCGATGCCGAGCTGCCGACGCTGACACAACAATACGCGTGCACGCCGTGCGACGACCTTCGGTTGACGGAGTCTGTGGCCATTCTGGCGCGGTCGGACGTGGCCATCAGCAATCCGCAGCAGCACCTGTTCGAGGTGAACATGCCGGCGGAGGTGGCGGGATTCAGCATTCCCATCGTGAAGGGATGGGCGTCCGTGGACGCGCAGGTGAAGGGGCGCAATTATCGATTCGTCACCACTCATCTGGAGCCGGCCGATATCCTCCCCGGGCACGCGATCCACGACGGGGTGCACCAGATCCAACTGGCCCAGGCGCGTCAGCTACTGATGGCGCTCGAGGACGCTGGCATGCCGGTAATCCTCACGGGCGACCTCAACTCCGAGCCAGGCACCTCGACCGACACCTACGCCCTGGTCCTCGACGCCGGCTTCGTCGATACCTGGCTCATCGGACCGCCTCGCGGACCTGGCTACACGGGAAACCAGGACGCCGACCTGCTCAACGACGAGTCGGAGCTCTGGCACCGCATCGACTATGTGCTCTTCCGCGATGGCTTCACCGCCGCCGGCATCCCCTTCCGCGGCGCGGTGGACGCATGGCTGGTGGGGGACCAGCAGGCAGACCGTACGCCCGGCGGCCTTTGGCCGTCCGACCACGCGGGCATCGGCGCGGTCCTGCGGCTGCCGCGGGACATCGCCGGGATCCGTCCCCGGTAGCCCCGCCGGGAGCATGCCCTGGCGCCTCGTTCCCGCGTGGACGGGGGTGCCAGGGCCTCACCGCGCCACTGAAATTGCAGCGGGCTGGGTGGGACGATCTCGACCACCGTTGTCTTGTGTCCGTGGACACGGCTGCGCTACCATTGATATGCGCCCGTCCCGGTGATCCCTCCAATTTCAACCATCCAATGGTCGAGATCACACTCCTCGGTCGCGTCGCCGCGCTCGTCGGCGGAACGCCTCTGTCGGGAGAGGCGGCCCAACGCCGCCGGCTCGCCCTCCTCGCCCTCCTCGCCGACCCGCCGGCCCGACCCATGAGCCGGGACCGCCTTATGCTCCACCTGTGGCCGGACAACGATACGGCCTCCGCGCGCCACCTGCTCAGCGCCGCGCTCCACGTCGTCCGCAAGGCTCTCGGTCCCGAGGTGATCCGCGTAGCGGGCGAGCACGTCGAGCTCGACCCGGCCCTGGTCAGGGTGGATGTGGCGGAGTTCGAAGGGGCCCTCCAAGCCGGCGATGCCGAGCGGGCGCTCGATCTCTACGGAGGTCCATTCCTCGACGGCCTCTTCCTCTCCAACGCGCCGGAATTCGAGCAGTGGCGGGATGGGAGGCGAGCGGAGCTGGCGGACAGGTGGAGCCGGGCTTTGGAGGGTAGGGCGAATGCGCGTGAGGCGGAGGGTCGCGTAGCTGATGCGCGGGAAGACTGGCGACGCCTAGTCGCGCACGACCCGTACAGCGCCGGCGCCGTCTGTGGCCTCATGCGCACCATGGCAGCCGGAGGAGACCGGGCGGGGGCCATGCAGGTGGCGCGAGTCCACGAGCAGCTCATGAAGTCGGAGTTCGAGGCGGCGCTCGATCCGGAAGTCGTGCGCCTCGCAGAGCGTCTGCGGCTCGATCCGCCGGAAGCCATAGCACCTGCCCCACGTCCCGGGCTCGCCACCCCACCCCTCACGCCCCGCGCCGA
>CAYXJH010000082.1:0-10700 GCA_964465415.1 uncultured Gemmatimonadaceae bacterium | reverse complement strand
TCGTCCGGGTCTCGCCCGACCCGGGCGGGTACCCCACACGTACCCATGGCGCGTAGAGGGCGGCGTTCCGGCTGCGGATTACCGGCGTTCGGGCCCAGGCCAGCAGGTCGGAGGCGGCGTCGATGGCAGCTGGGATATCCACGATCAGGAACCGTCGCGACTCCTCGCACACGGCGGCGGCCGATCCGTACAGCGCCGCCGCCGCGGACGGGTCGAGCCAGCCGGCCTCCGGTAGGCAGACCAGCTCCACGTCATCCACCGCGGCCAGGGCGTGAAGTCCGGTCCCATCACCTCCAGCGCCGGGCGACCCCAGCAGCGCCGTGGGATCGGGCGATGAGGTGTCCGGTGCGACCCGTACCGCGTATAACCGTTGGCCGCCGTTGGCGAAGAACTGCGCCAGAGCCTGCGACGCCGGCATGTCGTCCGTCACCGGACCCAGCAGCCCCGTGGCTTCCGCAACGCTCGTGATCGCGACCGGCGTGTTCGGCGGGCCCTGGGCGAACCGGCCCACGATCGCGGTGACACCGATCGCGACCGGTTGGATCGCGGGTGGCTGGATCGGTGGTGGCTGCTGCCCGCTGGCCGGGAAATCGTTCGACATGTCGTTTCGCATTGGGGGACGGCCTCACGATGCGCGCCCGAGGGGTGCGCTGTCCAGTTCGATGCTCTGATCTAATCCCTGTCTAATCACCCATCCCCACCTTTTCGGCGGGCAACAGAAAGGCGGAGATCGGATCGGTCTGCGCCGTTGGATCGCCTTCGTCGTCCGCGACACCGGTGACGGCCCCGGGGATGTCATGGTGGTCCGGCCACAGGGCACCGATGTCCGGCCGCTGTCGTTGCGGAGCGACGGACCGGACGGGGGAGGTTGAATCCGGCGTGGACCTTCCACCAGTAACGGCGTCGTTCTTGCCATGATACAGCGTGGGGAAACGACCCAGAAATGGAGGCTTCCATGACCGATTTCGCTCGCTCGTTGCCCGTCGTGCCGCACACCACGCCGGAGCCCGTCGCGCTGGCGTGCGCGGCCACCGCCTGCACGCACAACGACGAGGAGCACTGCCACGCCGACGAGGTGTCGGTCCTGGTGACCGAGCAGGGTCCGGTTTGCGGCACCTTCGAGAGCTCCGACGGCAGGATGCTGGCCTGACGGACGAAGGGCAGCGGGACATCCGGGTCGGCCTGATCGGGTACGGTCTGGCCGGCTCGGCGTTTCACGCCCCGATCATCGACGCCGTCTCCGGGCTCCGTCTGGCGATGGTGGTCACGGGCGACCCGGCCCGCGCGGCGGCCGCGCGAGCCCGGTACCCCGCCGTCGAGGTCGTCCCGGCCGTGGACGTCCTCCATGCCCGGGCAGACGAGCTGGACCTGCTCGTCGTGGCGTCCCCGAACCGGACGCACGTTTCGCTTGCGCTCGCCGCCTTCGAACGGGGCCTCCACGTGGTCGTGGACAAGCCGCTGGCGCCCACGGCCGACGAGGGGCGGCAGCTCATCGCCGCAGCCGATGGCGCCGGCCGGCTGCTCACGGTCTACCAGAACCGGCGCTGGGACGCCGACTTCCTCACGCTCCGCCGCCTGCTGGATGAAGGAGCGCTGGGCAATGTGCTCCGGTTCGAGTCCAGGTTCGAGCGGTGGCGCCCGGCTCCGAAGCCCGGCTGGCGCCAGAGTCCGTCCCCGGACGATGCCGGCGGCCTCCTCTTCGATCTGGGGTCGCACCTGATCGACCAGGCACTGGTCCTGTTCGGCCCGGCGCGGGAGGTCTACGCGGAGCTGGATGTCCGGCGAGGCGCCGTCGACGACGACGTATTCGTCGCCATCCGGCACGGGTCCCGTACCCGATCCCACATCTGGCTCAACGCCATGGCCGCGCGGTCAGGCCCCCGGATGCGGGTTCTCGGCTCGCGCGCCGCGTGGGAGAAGCGTGGGCTGGATCCGCAGGAGTCCGCGCTCCGGGCCGGCCGCTCACCCGCGGAATCGGGGTGGGGGGAGGAGCCGGAGGAGGCGTGGGGGCTGCTCGGCGCTGGAGACGAGGCCCATGCCGTCCCATCCGAGATGGGCGACTATCCCGCGTTCTACCGCGGCGTCGTCCGCGCGCTGCGTCAGGGCACACCGGCGCCGGTCGACCCCGGTGATGCGGTCCGCGTCCTCAGGGTGATCGAGGCGGCAAGGGCGTCCGCCGGATCCGGTGGCGTAATCGGCTTGGACTAGTCCACGAGGGTGCAACGGCGGGCCGAACCCGCCGTGCGCGCCGTCGCGCCCGGGTCTATTCTGCGGGTCGGGCACCGACACCACTGTTCACCAGGAGACCGCATGATCCGTCCTGCTCCCCGCCAGCCCCGGCGCCGTGCGACCTTCGTGTTCCTCGCCCTCATGGCCCCGCTCCCCGCTCCGGCCTGCGCCCCGGCGGCAACACCCGACGGCGCGCAGCACGCGTTTCTCGACCGCTATCAGCGGTACTGTGGCGCCGCGTACGAAGGCCGGAGCGTGATGGTGGACCTGGGCGATGATCACCCCCTGGACGGTGCGCGGCTCCGGATGACGCTGGCCGAGTGCGGGACCGACGAGGTTCGCATCCCCTTCCAGGTGAACGATGACCGGTCCCGCACCTGGATCCTGGCCCGGACGGAGGCCGGGCTGCGCCTCGCCCACGACCATCGGTACGAGGACGGGACGGAGCATGACGCCAACCTCTACGGCGGCTACGCGGATGATCGGGGCTCGAACACGAAGCAGTTCTTCCCAGCCGACGCCCGGACCATCGCCGACCGCCCGACCCGCGAGATCAACGTTTGGTCCAAGGAGTTCGACGAGGAGGGTGGCCGCTACTACTACCGGCTCTACCTCCGGGACGAGCTACATTACGAGGCGGAGTTCGACCTCACCCGGCCGCTGCCGCTGCCGTGAAGGTCTGGATCGACGCGGACGCCGCACCGCGAGACGCGAAGGAGATCATCTTCCGAGCGGCCCGGCGTCTCGAGATCGCCGCCGTGCTCGTGGCGAACCAGCGGGTGCACGTGCCGCCCGGCAATCCCTTCGTTTCGGCTGTGCAGGTCGCGGGCGGGCCCGACGTGGCCGACCGTCACATAGTCGAGGCCGCCGAGGCTGGGGACGTGACGATCACGGCGGACATCCCGCTGGCCGCTGAGCTGGTGGCCAGGGGAGTCCACGTGATCGATCCGCGCGGCGACGAGTATACGCCGGAGAATGTTGCGGAACGGCTGTCCGTGCGCGACTTCATGGACGGCCTTCGCGGCGCGGGCGCGGAAACCGGCGGGGCGGGACCTTACGGGGCCAGGGAGCGACACGCGTTCGCCGCATCCCTGGACCGCGTCCTCACACGCGCGCTCAGGAGGCTGCGCTGACGCGCTGGACCGTCGGGGTGGCTGCGGGCGCGACGAGCACGTTGGCGGCGGATGCGAAGAATGGGTGGCGCGGGCGGTCGGGCAGGATCAACTCCAGGAGTCGGCTGCCGTCGCTCGTCCTGCCCAGCAGGCGGGTCACCTCGCCCATGCCCTCGGCGCAGCAAACCTTCTCACCCACGGCCGGTGTCCGCTCCGTGGCCGAGATCCAACCCGGCCGGTCCTCCGACGCGGCAACCTGCAGATCGACCAGTCGGGCGCGGCGGGATGAGTTCGTGAAGCTCGCCACGGTCTACCTCCTGCGCCGGGGACGGTGGTGGGCCGCGCCGGCCCCGACCGTGTCACCCCTGTGCCGAAACGTGATCCGGCCCCGCGAGAAGTCGTATGGGGACATGTCCACCGTGACGCGGTCGCCTACGAGGACCCGGATCCGGAACTTGGCCATCTTCCCGGCGGCGTAGGCCAGGATGGGGTGACCATTCTCGAGTGTGACCCTGAAGTTCTGGTCCGGCAGTACATCCGTGACGACGCCCTCGACCTGTATCGCTTCCTGCTTCGCCATATGCACGCTCCGATCGGGGTACGCCCATCGCGAGGGTCGGTACCGCCAAAGAAAAAGCCCGCGGCACGCACTGCGGGAGCGCACGCCGCGGGTGTCGAAATGGCAGAACATCGAGCCCGCCACCGGATTGAACCTAACAGGGATGCGGCGTCAATTCCAGTGCAGGGGCGACCCGAGCCGCTCCCCTGCGGGCCGACGGCGGTGCAGGTATCCGGCCAGCGCGAACGCGATGCCAGCGACGGCCAGCGCCTCGAAGATCGCCAGGGCCGCGCTCCTGCCCTCGAACGTGCGCGGGAGATGAACGATCCAGAACCACGAGAAGACCATCAACCCCGACAGCAGAGCGGCCAGGGGCGCGGTGGGCCGGAGCTGGAGACCGACGCCGCCGGCGATCAGGAACACGCCCGCCGCATGCGTCCAGAACAATCCTCCGCCTGGCATCCAGCCCGGGACCAGCGTCGCCACGAACTCGGTGTACAGGTAGTGCTGGATCCCCGTGAGGATCAGGAAAGCCCCGAGCGTGATCCGGCCGATCGCGATGAAGGAGGACCGGCCGTTCATGGGCCGGATGGCCACGTGGTCCCGCCGACCGTGTCGGAAGGCGGGCAGCGTGGCGGCGACCACCAGGGCACCACCGGACAACGTCAACGCCTTCCCCGCGTCCGTCCATGACGGTGCGAGCAGGGAGTCCGCTGCCAGCGTCGGGATTTGGCGGAGGAAGGCCCACGCGAAGATGAGCGTAGCGGTGGAGACCGCGGCGAGCCGCGCCGCCCTGCCCGAGAGGATGGCAGCGCCCGCACCGATGAGGGCGATGCCGGTCAGAACCGCCCAGGCCGAACCGCCGGGCACGTCGTCGGGCCAGCGCGGCGCGCGTCCCGTGACGAACTCCTGGAAGATCAGGTGCTCGGCTCCCAGCCCGATGATGGCGATGGAGAAAAGGGTCCGCCCGGCCAGGGTCAGCCGGGTCACGGCTCAGGCAGTACGACGGGCACTGGGCGGTGGTTATCCTGACGCGTGCCGCTTCGGGTCGGCGACCGAAGCGTAGCGTCCGTCGAGGCGCAGCTCCTCCTCGATCGGGCGGACCTCGATGGTCCCGATCCGCGCCGACGGCCAGGCCGTCGCGATGCGGACGGCCTCGTCGCGATCAGCCACCTCGATCAGGAAGTACCCGCCGAGCTGCTCCTTCGTCTCGGCGAACGGCCCGTCCGTAACCGAGGGGCTGCCACCGCGGACCCGCACGGTGGAGGCGGTCCTCGCGCTCTTCAGCGGGTGCGCCCCCAGAAGGTGCCCGCTGTCCTGCAAGGACTCCACGTAATCCAGGGTCTCCTGCCGCAGGTCGAGCCATTCCTGGTGCGTGAGATCGTTCAGCTTCTGTTCCTCTTCGTAGGCCAGGCACAGGTACTTCATCTGGATCTCGCTGTTGGAGGTGGGTCGCTCGATCTACAACGAACGGGCGTCCGTCGATGTGACAGGCCGCCCGACATGTCACGCGGCGAGAAAGCGGAGGACCTCGTCCACGAACACGTCCGGCGCCGTGTACATGGCGCCATGCTGCTGGCCCGGCAGAATCGCGACACGCGCGTCGGGGAGCGACTCGGCGATCCGGGCCGCGTTGGCCAGCTCGCGGGGATGGCTGTTGCCGCCGACCAGGAACAGCGTTGGCGCTCGCATGTCGGCGAAACGCCCGGGTTCGAACGTGTATGCTTCGTCCGCGCGGAGCTCGCGGGGGAGGGTCGCCGCATTCGCCAACCGGATGGCCCAGGCGTCCTGGCGGGCGCGCAGCTGCTCGATCTCATCATCGCTCATCGCTGCCACCTCCCGAAAGACCGTCAGCAGCATCTCTTCCACGTCACTGGCCTCGAGCATGGCGACGAGCCGGTCGATCAGGCCGACCTCGTACAGGTCCGCTCCCCGCAGGTATACGCCCTCGTAGAGGATCAGCCGGCGCACGTTTCCGGTCAGCCGCGCAGCCTCGATCGCGCACAGCGCGCCGAAGGAATGGCCGAGCACGGATACGGGCTCCCCGATGGCCTCGACCACCGCGGCGACATCTTCTGCCTCGCGTCCGAGCGCGTATGCGGGCCCGTCCCCGCTCGATCCTCGCCCGCGGCGGTCCAACGCATACGTGGTGAACCGGCGGTCCAGCCCGGAGCGGACGTACCGCCACGTGGTGGTATGGTCCGCGGTGGCGCCATGGACGAGGAGTAGCGGCGGGCCTTCGCCACTGCGCCAGAACGCGATCCGGGTTCCGTCTTTGCTGGTGACCGTGAGCATCATCTCCTCCCCCCGGTCCGCGGCGGCTGGCGTCGCGGCGGGCTCGCCGGCGAAGATGTCGCGTCCGGCCGGGCGATACAAGCACGACTAGCGAGCGCCCTCGCACCACCGGGGTGCGAGGGCGCCAGTCGCTTTCGCGCGCGACGTCGGGCGGATCAGTCCTCCACTTCCTCGACGCTCTCGAGAACCCAGTCGATCGTCGCGGTCTGGCCGCCGGCCGGGCTGACCGACTGCAGCGATGCCGGCGCGACCTCGATGAGCACGCCATCGGGAGCGTTGAGCTCGACTTCGAAGGGCCCATTCGCCGGGATCAGGAACCGGAACGCGGCCTGGAAGACGCCATCCAGCTCGATAAACGCCTCCTCGGACGGGTCGCCTTCGGCCGGCGTGAGCGTGGCGCTGAACTGGGAGAGGGTGACCCCTGCGGGGAGCTCCACATCATCCGCGCTCAGCGTGGCCGTCACGCCCGCGGTCAGGCCGACCTCGGCCGCGTGGATCACCGGCGTCATCACCCACAGGTTCGACGCGCCTGCCGGCCCGGGTTCGAACGAGTCGGCTACGTTGAAATCGAGCACCAGCGCGTGCTCGCCGCTGGTGACCGTGAAGCCGTGGAGCAGGACCTTCGCCCCCGTCTGGGCGAAGCTCGGCATCTGCAGCGTCCCGGTCGGTGCGCCGCACTCGCCGTAGGACGGGGCCGACGCGTAGACCGCGCCGGCACCGGTCCGGATGCAGCCCCCCGACATCACCACTCGGAGCTGGCCGTAGGTGCCTGTGGGAATCTCCTTGCCGATCACCAGCTCGGCGGTCGTGTTGGCCAGGCTCAGGAGCTCGTGCGTCTCCTCGCCGTCCTGGAGCAGATAGACCCGGCCTTGCGGGGCATCGTTCTCACCGGAATGGCCCTGAAGGTAGATGTCGGTGATGGTTACCCACGCTTCCTCGATGTCGCCCGGCGCGTCCGTGAGCAGCACGGATACGGAGCCGAACCCGGGATCGGCTCCGGTGTCGCACGCGGAAACGGGGACGAGCAGGGCGAGGAGCAGGACGACGAGCGCATTAGCTCGGCTGGACATCGGACGTTCTCCTGTTCGGGGTGATCGCTGGGGCCGGGGAGCGGCGGCGGGACCCGAACGGTGCGTTCAACGACTATGACGAGCCGGGGCCCCCGAAGGTCACATGCCGGCGGAGGCACCGGTCCTGCAGCGGTGCCGGACCGTGATGGAGATCGGCGTGCTCACGGCGGACCCGGAGAAGATCGCCCGGGACCTGGACGACCTCATTGGCTGCTTCCGCGAAGTGCTTGAGGAGGCCGGCCACGGCGCGGTTGCGGCGCGCTTGCCCTGGACGGCCCCCTCCACCGACTCCTCGGAAGCACCAGGGCCGGAGCTCCTGGCGCAGGCCAGCTCCATCGCGTTCATGTTGCTGACGATGGTCGAGCAGAACGCTACCGCCGCCTTCCGCCGCGAAGCGGAGCATAGCCGTGGGCTGAAGGCGGTGCCCTCGCTGTGGGGTGCCGTGCTCGCCGAGCTGGACGAGCGGGGCGTATCCGAGGAGCGGATCGCGGAGGCGCTGCCGGACGTGGGCGTTGAGATCGTGCTCACCGCCCACCCGACGGAAGCCAAGCGCGCCACGGTGCTGGAGCACCACCGTCAGCTGTACGAGCTGGTCGCGGCGCGGGATAGGGACGCGACGGCGCCGGAACGGGCGAGGATCTCGGAAGACATCAAGGCGTGGCTGGCGTTGCTGTGGCGGACGGGCGAGATCTTCCTGGAAAAACCGGACATCGCATCGGAGCGGCGCAATGTCATCCATTACCTGAACGACATCTTCCCGCCCGTGTTGCCCGCGCTCGACCGCCGCCTCCGCCAGGCCTGGGTCGGGGCCGGATTCGATGCATCCCGGCTGGCGGGCCCGGATCGCCCGCCCCGGGTCCCGGGGGGGGCGTGGAGCGGGGGCGGCCGGGGCGGACACCCGCCGGTGACGGCGGGCGGGACGCGCGAATCGCTGAGCGAGCTTCGGCTCAACGCGTTGCTGCGCGTGCACGCCGACCTCACCACGATGACCCGACGTCTCAGCCTGTCCGACCTCGTGCAGCCGCCGCCCGCTCCGCTTCGTGAGCACGTGGCCCGGATCGCGGACCGGCTGGGCGAGCCCGGCCGGAGGGCGCTGGCCCGGAACCCGGACGAGAGTTGGCGCCAGGCGGTCAACCTGATGCTGGCCAGGCTCCCGGTCGACGTCGAGCAGGGGTGGGGCGGCGCCCTTGCACAGGAGGAAGGGCGGTATGGGGCGGCGGCCGAGCTGCTCGACGATCTCGGCACGCTCCACGCCTCACTCCTCGAGGTCGGCGCGGACCGCGTCGCCAGCCATGCGGTCGAGCCGGTTATCCGCGGCGTCCAGGCCTTCGGCTTCCACCTGGCCGTGCTGGACGTACGGCAGAACAGCCAGTTCCACGACCAGGCTCTGACACAGCTGTTCGCGGTGGCGGGCGGAGATGTCGTCGATTTTGCGGGACTGGACGACGCGGCACGTCGTGACCTGTTGGACCGGGAGCTGGCTTCGCGTCGGCCGCTTGTCCGGCCGGACCGGAGCGCGGGACCCGAGGCCGACGCCGTGCTGGCATCGCACCGCGTGCTCGCGGACCACCTCCGGCGATACGGCCCCGACGGGTTGGGCTCGCTGATCGTCAGCATGACTCGGCACGTCTCCGACCTCCTGGCCGTCTACGTCCTGGCCCGGGAGGGGGGGCTCGAGGTCGAGACGGAGGGCGGCCCTGCCTGTCCGTTGCCGGTGGTGCCGCTGTTCGAGACCATCGACGATCTGCAGGCGAGCCCCGCCATCCTCGAAGCCTTCCTGGAGCACCCGGTGACGCGCCGCAGCCTGGAGGCGCAGCGCCGTCGCAAAGGCGAGGACCGGCCGGTCCAGCAGGTCATGATCGGCTACAGTGACAGCAACAAGGACGGCGGCATCTTCGCCAGCCTCTGGGGGCTGTACCGGGCCCAGGCCGCGCTGACCCGAGTGGGGGAAGGAGCCGGTGTGCGGATCCGGTTCTTCCACGGGCGTGGCGGGACCATCGGGCGGGGCGCCGGTCCGACCCACCGGTTCCTCAAGGCCATGCCCTCCGGCGCCCTGGCCGGCGACCTGCGCGTGACCGAGCAGGGCGAGACGATCGCGCAGAAGTACGGGAACCGCGGCACGGCCGGCTACAACCTCGAGCTCCTCACGGCCGGGGTGACACGCGCGACTCTCCTGGGACGCCACGCACCCGACCAGGAGCCCTCGCTCGAGCCCGTCATGGACCGGTTGGCGGATTGGAGCCGGCAGGCCTACACCGAGCTGATCGAAGCGGACGGGTTCATGGCGTTCTTCAGTCAGGCCACGCCGATCGATGTGATCGAGCAGAGTCGCATCGGCTCTCGGCCCACCAGGCGGACCGGGCGCCGTACGCTGGCCGATCTCCGCGCCATTCCGTGGGTCTTCAGCTGGGGACAGGCCCGCTTCTTCCTCTCGGGGTGGTACGGCGTGGGCAGCGCGCTGACGACCCTGGAACACGAGGATCCAGACGCACACGCCGGCATCGCCAGGCACCTGTACGAATGGGCGCCGCTCCACTACATCCTGAGCAACGCCGCGACCAGCATCGCGTTCACCGATCCCGACGCGATGGCGGACTATGCCGGGCTGGTCGATGATTCGAGCGTCCGGGACTCAATCCTCGATCGGATCCTCGCCGAACGGGACCGAACGCTGCGCGCGCTGGCCCAGGCATACGGCGGCCCGCTCGGCGAACGCCGGCCGAATGTGCACGCCATGGCAGAGCTGCGCCGGGAGGGGCTGCGCCGGCTGCACCGGCAACAGATCGGTCTCCTGCGCGATTGGCGTCACGAGCAGGCCAGGGGAGAGGGGAGCGGCGGCGCGCTCCAGACCCGGCTCCTGCTCACCGTCAACGCCATCGCGAGCGGGCTCGGCGGGACGGGATAGGAGTAGGTCAGTGGATCGCGGCCGGAACGAGCGTTGCATGGCGGGCGCGGCATGAACTCGCGTTCCGATGGGCCGGATGTCCGGCATGAGAGTGAGGCGTCCCGATTCGTGGCCGACGTCGCTGGCGGCATAGCGACGGCCGAGTACGCACGACGGGGCGATCGAATGATCCTGCGTCATACCCAGGTGCCCGGCGAGGCCGAGGGCAGTGGGGTGGGCAGCGCGCTGGCGCGAGCCGCCCTCGGTTATGCCCGGGCGGAGGGGCTACGCGTCGTTCCCCGCTGCCCGTTCATGGCTTCCTATATCCGGCGGCACCCCGAATACCAGGATCTGGTCGCCAAGGACGAGGACGAAGGCTGAAGGCTGGCTCGACTCCGCTCACATCTGGGGTGTTGGCGTGCCGTCCGCCCTCTGCCTGGCCTCGGAGACCAGAGCGTTGGCCCGGACATCGGCCTCGCGGACGATCCGGTCGGCCCGCTCGTCCGTCTCCCGGCGCAGCCGGTCGGCGGCGGTCTGGGCGGCGGCGCGGG
>CAYXJH010000081.1:0-10882 GCA_964465415.1 uncultured Gemmatimonadaceae bacterium | reverse complement strand
TATCGCCGTGATCGGCGCTGGCATCTGTGGCGACGAGCTGCTGACCATGGCGGAGGCCGTGGGCCGCGCCGTCGCCCGGGCCGGGGCCGTGTTGATCTGCGGTGGGCTCGGTGGCGTGATGGAAGGCGCGGCGCGGGGCGCCGCCCTGGAAGGGGGGCTGACCGTCGCGTTCCTTCCCGGCACCGATCCTCGCAACGCCAACCCGTTTATCCGTATACCCCTGGCGACCGGTCTGGGTGAGGGTCGCAACGTCCTCGTCGCTCGGACCGCGGAAGCCGTCATCGCCATCGGTGGAGAGTGGGGCACGCTGTCGGAAGTCGCATTCGCCCGGAAGGTCGGTGTGCCCGTCATCCTGCTCGAGCCGGGCCTCACCGCCCACCTCGACCTGCCCGTGGCGAGCACGGCCGAGGAGGCGGTCGAGCGCGCGCTGCTTGCCGCGGCGGGAGACCCATGATCGTCGCGCTGATCGTCCTGGGGCCGTCGCTCTGCTGCCCGGTGACCCCGGCCAACGCGGTGCCGGACGATGCCCATTCGTCCACCCCGGCCGTGGCGTTCCAGGCCGCGGGCGATGACTGGATCGCCGAGGACAAGCTCCAGCATTTCACCATGTCGTTCGCGGCCACGGCGTTCGCATACGCGGGCGCCAGGACCGCCCTCGACTCCGATGCCGCCCTGATCTCCGCCGGCGTCGTTGCCCTGGCCGCCGGCATCGGAAAGGAGATCCATGATGCCCGGCGAGGTCAGCACTTCTGCGTACGGGACCTGGTCTGGGATGCGGCCGGCGTCGCGCTTGGAATCGTCTTTGCCCACCAGATCCGCTGACATGACCGACTACATCGTAATCATCGTTCTCGGCCTCATCACCCTCACCGCGATCGCCTTCCCCTTCCTGGTCGGCGTCGCCCGGTACGACGATGCCGCCGACCTGGACCAGGACATCCGCCGGTACCGGGACGCCGTCACCCACGGGACCGTTTGCGGCCGCTGCCGCGCGGCCAACCCGCCGGGAAGCAAGTTCTGCGGCGAGTGCGGCCGGCCACTCCTGGCCTGACTCCATATCCGCCGGGAACGCGCCTTGCGGCCCGCCTCGACCTGCCCGACTATCAGGCGAAGATGACAAACTATTCGTGACAACCGCTCTCTGGAGGAGCCCAATGGCACATCCATTCCAGCTGCCCGACCTGCCCTACGCGTTCGACGCTCTGGAGCCCCACATCGACGCGCGCACCATGGAGATCCACCACGATCGCCACCACAAGGCGTACACCGACAAGCTGAATGAGGCAATCGGCAAGCACGGCGAATGGCAGGGCAAGGAGATCGAGGACATCCTGAGCGACCTCGACCGTCTCCCCGAGGACATCCGCACGGCGGTGCGCAACAACGGCGGCGGGTACGCGAACCATAGCCTGTTCTGGGAGATCATGTCCCCGGATGGTGGCGGTGAGCCGGGCGGTGAGCTGGGTGATTCGATCCGGAGCACCTTCGGCTCGTTCGACGCGTTCAAGGAGAAGCTGTCGGGCGCGGCGGCCGGCCAGTTCGGCAGCGGCTGGGGCTGGCTGGTCGTGGGTTCCGGCGGCGGGCTGGAAGTCTACTCGACGCCGAACCAGGACAGCCCATACATGAACGGGGATACGCCGATCCTGGGCGTGGACGTGTGGGAGCACGCCTACTACCTGAAGTATCAGAACAAGCGCCCCGACTACCTCAGCGCGTGGTGGAACACCGTGAACTGGGACGCCGTAGCCGACCGTTACGCCAGGGCCCGCTAGGATGCAGGACCGCGGCCGGGTGGTCGACCTTCGCAGCGACACGGTCACCCGGCCGACGCCCGCCATGCGGGAGGCCATCGCCCGGGCAGAGGTGGGCGACGACCAGCTGGGCGACGATCCCACCGTCCGGCGGCTCGAGGACCGGATCGCCGAACTCCTCGGGAAGGAGCGCGCGCTTTTCTTTCCCACCGGGATCATGGCCAACCAGACGGCGATCGCGCTTCACGGGCGTCCGGGTACCGAGGCCGTGGTGGAAGCCGCGGCCCACGTGGTGGAGTGGGAGGAGGCCGGTGCCGCGGCGTGGTCTGGTATCCAGCTCCGTCCGACCGCCACGACGGATGGGATCCTGACCGGCGACCATGTGCGGGCGGCCATCCGACCCGCGGACAACATCTACCATCCCCGAACCTCGCTGGTATGCGTCGAGAACACCCACAACGGCGCGGGGGGCCGGATCAGCTCGCTCGAGACGCTCCAGGCGGTGCGGGCGGTCGCGCAGGACCACGGGATTCCGGTCCACATGGATGGGGCGCGGCTCTGGAACGCCAGCGTGGCGTCCGGCGTCCCCCTCCATGAATTCGCGGCGACGGCCGATACCGTGATGGTGACCCTCTCCAAGGGTCTCGGCTGCCCCGTCGGCTCCATGCTGGCCGGGACGGCGAAGGACATGGAGCGGGCGTGGCGGGTGCGACGACGAATGGGCGGGGCGATGCGGCAGTCCGGCATCCTCGCCGCCGCGGGAATCCACGCCCTCGACCATCATATCGACCGTCTCGCCGACGACCACCGCCGCGCACGCCGTCTCGCGGAAGCCGCGGCCGCCCTGCCGGGCATCAGGGCGGTGATGCCGGATACGAACATCGTCATGTTCGACCTGGACGACGACGTGCCGGATGGATCCATCCTGGTAGAAAGGATTGCCGACCACGGCGTCCTGCTGATCGCCTATTCCGAGCGTCGGCTCCGGGCGGTCACCCACCTGGATGTGGACGACGCCGGGATCGACGCCGCGCTCCGCGCGCTCGACCGCGTCCTCACCGCCGGATAGGCGTCGGATCCGGTCCGATCAGGAGGCGAGGCGCCAGGTCCGCGATCGCGGTGGTCCCGTCCGCCCCCTGCCGTGCCAAGGCCAGCGCGGCGCCCAACGCGCCCGTGAGATCACGGGAACGTTGGCCCGTCACACGCTCCACGAACGCCGCCGGGTCGATATCGAACCGCAGCATGTCCGAGAGAGCCTGCGTGTAGAGCACGTTGTGGGGTCCTTCCCACGTCTCCATGATTACGCTGTCACGATAGAGGCGGGGCAGCGGAGAGAACCGCTCCTCGATACCGTTGCCGCCCAGCAGCATCATGGCTTCGTGCAGCACGGTCGTCGCCCGACGGGTCCACACCGGCTTCGCCAGGCTCAACAGGATGCGGAAGTGGGCGGATTCATCGCCCCGAAAGCCGGCGGCCTCGGACCTCTCCCACAACCGCACCAGGTCGAATGTGCAGCGTAGCGCCGCCGCGCGATCGGCCGCGATCCGGTCCAGCATTCGACTCACCAGAGGAAAGTCGGAGATCCGTCGGCCGAACGCCGTCCGGAATTCCGTGTAGGCCCGCGTAACGCGCTCCGCCTGCCGCAGCGCTGCCGCGGCGAAGATCACGCATGCCACCCGCGAAGGGGTCAGCACATGCCGGAGCAGGTTCGGGAGCCCACGATCGAGCGGGCCGACCGACCACGCCAGGGCACCCCGGAAGGTCACTTCCGCCGTCGCCAGCTCCCTCGTTCCCAGCTTGTCCTTCAACCGGTCGATCGTGTACCCGTTACGGACGTGAGGCGCGTCCCCGTACGCGGGAACCAGGAACAACCCCACCTGCTCCACCGGGCTGTCCCCGGTCTCCGGGCGGGCGGTCACCAGGAACCAATCCGCGTTGATGTTCGAACAGAACCACTTCTGGCCGTGGAGCCTATACGCGTCACCATCCGCCACCGCCCGGACCCGGTTCGCCGGGACGTCCGAGCCGCCCTGGATCTCGGTCACGAACTGAGCACCGTGCACCACGCGGTCCGCGGAAGACGATCGGATCTCGTCCAGCACACGACGCTGGAGCGCCGTGTCGCCCAGCGCCGACAGGGCGCGCGCCAGACCGTCTGTGCACGCCAGCGAGCACGCCACGCCCGCCTCGCCGTTCTGTGCCAGCAGGTAGATCATCGCGTAGTGGGCCGCCCAGTCGTCGCCCACACACCCCAACCTTGCCTCACCCGCGGTCATCGCCAGTGCCGCATGGGTAGAAGCGGGGAGGTCGATCGCGTCGATCCGACGATCGTACGCATCCTTGTGCCGGAGGGTCGGCGCGTTCCCTGGCAAGGCGGACTCCTCCGCCAATACACGCAGGTCCTCGGCCACCCTGCGTCCCCATTCTGCTACCCGGGGTCGCGCCGCTTCGGCCACTTCGGCGCGCACGAGCCGGTCGAGGAGCGGGTCGTCCGCGTACCAGTCAACTGGCAACTGTTCCAGGAACGGCGCGAATCCGTAGTGCGGTTGCGTGTCCATGTGTGCCTGCGGCCTTTCCGGGGGTCCGACTCCATCCTTCGCTCAGGCTAGCGCGCTGTTCGGCTGCGGACAAATGGCGTGAGAGGCAGGCGCACGCGGCTGTGCCCCTACTTCCACTCGTCCTTGCGTCGGCCGGCGGGCGAGATTATCTTCGGTTTTATTTCGGTTTGGGTGCCCGACCGGACATGCGGGCGTCCCGTCCAGCCCTTCCCGGAGGAGAGGCGTATGCGCACCTTTTCGGTGAACGGTGATGGTCCTAAGTTGACGGCGACCCCCTCGGGTACCTCCGCAGGACGATCCGATCCGAGACCCCTCGTACCAGGTGGAGCGATGGCAGTGGCCGAGATGACCAAGGAGAAGGAGAAGGCGCTGGGCGTAGCGATCCAGCAGATCGAGCGTGCGTACGGGAAGGGCTCGATCATGCGGTGGGGCGCGGACGGCGCGAGGATCGAGGTGGCGGCCATCTCGACGGGCGCGATCAACCTGGATGCGGCGATCGGGATCGGTGGGATCCCGCGGGGCCGGATCACGGAGGTGTATGGTCCGGAGTCGAGCGGCAAGACCACGCTGTGCCTGCATGTGATTGCGAACGCGCAGCGTGCCGGCGGCGTGGCGGCGTTCGTGGATGCGGAGCACGCGCTGGACATCGAGTACGCGCGGAAGCTCGGCGTGGACGTGGACAATCTCCTGGTGAGCCAGCCGGACACGGGTGAGCAGGCCCTGGAGATCACGGAGGTGCTGATCCGCTCGGGTGCCATCGACGTGGTGGTGGTGGACTCGGTGGCCGCACTGGTCCCGCGCGCGGAGATCGAGGGGGAGATGGGAGACTCGCACGTGGGGCTCCAGGCGCGGCTGATGAGCCAGGCGCTCCGGAAGCTGACGGGTGCGGTGAGCCGGTCCCGGACGTCGGTGGTGTTCACCAACCAGATCCGTGAGAAGATCGGGGTCATGTTCGGCAATCCGGAGACGACGACCGGCGGTCGAGCGCTGAAGTTCTACTCGAGCGTCCGGATGGACATCCGGCGGATCGGCGCGATCAAGGATGGCCAGGAGCTGGTGGGGAACCGGACGCGGGTGAAGGTGGTGAAGAACAAGCTGGCGCCGCCGTTCCGCCAGGCCGAGTTCGACATCATGTACAACGAGGGGATCAGTCATACGGGTCTTCTGGTGGATCTGGGCTCGGAGTTGGGGATCGTGGAGAAGTCGGGGGCCTGGTATTCGTACGGGGAGACTCGCCTGGGTCAGGGCAAGGAGAACGCAAAGGCGTTCCTGAAGGAAAGCCCCGAGCTTGCGGCGGAGGTGGAAGCCCGGGTCCGGACGGAGCTGGGCATGGTGAGGGGTCAGGCGGCGTCGGAGGAGACGGAAGCGGACGGCGACGACTGAGTCATTGCGGGGCTGGTGACCCGGCGGGCACGGCGGCGCGCCACGCCCACACCGGTGGCAAGAAGAATCAGGAATCGACGTGAGACGGTCGGCGAAGGTGGAGTCGCGCCACGTGCTGGACGTCCAGGTCGTCGCGCAACACGCCGTAGACGCGGTCGCCGTCGAACAGCATCGGTGTGAAGCGGAGTGGCATGTCCACACTGCCGAGGAAGCGCCCGTCGCCATCGAACACGTCCCACCTGGGCCCGCCGATGTCCTGGATGTCGAACGTCCCGCCCATCTCCTTGATGGTTTCCGGGGTTTGGACGTGCTGGACCCAGATCGTACCGTCCGGCCCACCCAGCAGGTTGGCGTACGCCGGGTAATGGCGGGCGAAGCGCAATGCGCTGGCCATCATCTGGCGCGCTTCCGGCGGCATGCCGGCCCGGCCCCATGCGTCCTCGATTGCACGGCGGAAGTCGGCCTGATCGGAGTCGGTGAGCGGCTGTCTCGGGCCGGGTCGGGACACGATCCGCTCGAGGCGTCCGCGCGCGTCGTAGACCTGGAAGCGGTACTCGGAATTGCTGCCGGAGATGAGCCGTCCCAGGGGGTCCGTGGACCACATCGGCTCCGACTCGAAGATGGTGATCGAAGGCTCGCTCCCTGAAAAATCCATGGTCCGACCGATGGGCAGCTCCATCAGCGTATCGACGAGAGCGCCGCTTACGTGGCGGCGGAGCAGCAGATTCTTTGGCTCGACCTGGGACTGGCCGGGGAACGCCATGATCATGGCTTGCTGAACCACATGACCGTCGGCCGATTTCATCCAACGGGCCGGGACGCCTTCGGTCATGGGGAGCGGATGACTGCCGAGGGTCGTGCCCTCGGCATCGAACCAGCTGACGCGCTGATTCATGATGTCCGCGACGGCGACGGTGTCGCCCGCGCCGACGAAGACGGGCCCGGCGGCCTGGCTCAGCTCACCCGGCCCGGACCCTGTCCGACCCATGCGGGCGACGAATCGGCCGTCGGCATCGAAGACGCGAACCTCTCCGGCCTGCTGGTCGAGCGCGTAGATACGCCCATCGACGCCCACGTCAACACTGACGATGGAGCCGAACTGGTATTCCGCGGCCCCTTCCGCCGTGCCGATCACCAGATCCGTTTCAACGGTCCACGCCTCGCCGTCGTGCCACGCGCCCCGGCCCGTGTTCTCGACGACCTGGACGCCGGCGCTGTCACGGACCTCGCCTTCCCACGCGCCGCCACCGCTGTCGCCGCACGCCGTCAGGCAGATCGGAGTGAGTACCGCCACCACGAACGGGGTTCCCCACGTGCGCTTCATCGCTGTTCCTTCCACGTGCGTCGCTTCGCCAAGTCTCGGTAGGGCATCTATATTACACTGTTTGGCCGCGCGTACGCGAGGCCTTGACCCTCATGAACCGGGTATGACGTCGAACCAGATCCGCCAGACCTTTCTGACGTTCTTCGAGCGCAATGGCCACGAGGTCCGGCCCAGCTCGCCGCTGGTCCCGAAGGATGACCCCACCCTGATGTTCACGAACGCGGGGATGGTGCAGTTCAAGCGCGTATTCCTGGGTGAGGAATCGCTGGGAGTGACCCGCGCGGCGACCTCCCAGAAGTGTCTGCGCGTCAGCGGCAAGCATAATGACCTGGAGGAGGTCGGGCGTACCGCACGGCATCACACGTTCTTCGAGATGCTCGGCAATTTCTCGTTCGGCGACTACTTCAAGCGGGACGCCATCGACCTGGCGTGGCGTCTGTTCACCGAAGAGTACGGCATCCCGCACGAACGCCTCTGGGCTACGGTGCACTACTCGGACGACGAGGCATACGACCTGTGGCAGGAGGTGGCAGGGCTGCCCGAGAGCCGGATCTTCCGGCTCGGGGACAAGGACAACTTCTGGCAGATGGGCGATACCGGTCCCTGTGGCCCGTGCTCGGAGATCCACTACGACGTGCGCGCGGACGGCGAGCGAGGCACGGAGCTGACTTCGGAGGCGTTCGAGGCGAAGGGCGAGGCCGGGGAGTTCCTGGAGCTCTGGAACCTGGTCTTCATGCAGTTCAACCGGGATTCGGCCGGAGAGCTGCATCCGCTACCGGCTCCATCCATCGACACGGGGGCGGGGCTGGAGCGGATCGCCAGTGTCATGCAGGGGGTGGAGTCGAACTACGACACGGACCTGTTCCGACCCCTCATCGATCGCGGCGCCGCGGTCGTCGGCCGGCCGTACGAGCCCGACACGGAGGCGGGTGTGTCGCTGCGCGTGCTCGCCGACCATGCTCGCGCGACGGCCTTCCTGCTGGCGGACGGGGTGTTCCCCGGCAATGCGGGGCGGGGGTACGTGCTCCGCCGCATCATGCGACGGGCGATTCGCCACGGCTGGCTTCTGGGTCGGCGGGAACCGACGCTGGTGGAGGTGGTGGATGAGGTGGTGCGCGTGATGGGAGATGCGTACCCGGAGCTGGGGGAGCGGCGGGACCATCTCCTGCGGGCGACCCGGACGGAGGAGACGCGGTTCCTGGCCACGATCGACGAGGGGATGCGTCGGTTCGACGAGATCGCACCCGAGGCCGCTGGCGGACAGTCGGATCGAGGGGCGGGAGAGGGGGGCGCGGTGTCCGGGCGGGAGGCGTTCCGGCTCTACGACACGTACGGGTTCCCCATCGACCTCACCGGGCTCATGGCGGAGGAGCGGGGGTACGCGGTGGACATGGCGGGGTTCGAGGAGGCGCTGGAGGAGCAGCGCCGTCGCTCCCGGGAGGACCGGGCGGCCGCCGGCATCGACCAGGGTGACGAGCTGGCTCATGGCTGGATCGAGTTGGACCCGTCGGAGCCCGAGTTCGTCGGGTATGACGAGACCGACGTGGAGACGGCCGTGGTGGCGATCCGGCGTCAGGACGGGCGGGCGGCGCTCCAGCTCCGCGAGAACCCGTTCTATGCCGAGGCTGGCGGCCAGGTCAGCGACCACGGCGTGGTAGAGGGTGACGGTTGGCGGCTGGTCGTGGACGACGTCCGCCGTGTCGGTGGCCGCGCGGCGGTCCTGGGCAAGGTCGACGGCGACCTTCCGGACACCTCCGAGCCGCTGACGGTTCGGGCGCGGGTCGAGCCAGCGGCGCGACACGACACCGAGCGGAACCACACCGCGACGCACCTCCTGCACGCGGCGTTGCGTTCCGTACTCGGCGACCACGTGCTCCAGCGTGGGTCGCTGGTCGCGCCGGACCGGCTCCGCTTCGACTTCTCACACCCGAGCCCGCTGACGGCGGGAGAGCTCCGACGGGTCGAAGACGCGGTGAACGAGGCGATCCTCGCGGACCAGGATGTTTGTATCGACTTTCTCGGCTACGAAGAAGCGATCCAGCGGGGCGCGATGGCGCTGTTCGGCGAGAAGTACGCCGCGACCGTGCGGATGATCAGCATCCCAGGCGTCAGCATGGAGCTGTGTGGAGGAACCCACGTGCGGCGGACCGGGGAGATCGGGTTGTTCCGGATCGTGGGCGAGACTGGGACGGGCGCGGGTGTACGGCGTGTCGAGGCGGTGACCGGCAGGGAGGCGTATCGCCTCGTGGTACGCCACGAAGGGCTGCTTCAGGAGGCGGCGGCGCTGCTCCGCGTTCCGGCCGACATGGTGCCGCGCAGGATCGAGCAGCTGCAAGCCGAGTCGCGAGAAATGGAGAAACAGCTGGAGCGCGCCCGACACCAGGGCGCGGCCGACTCGGTGGGCGCGCTGGTCGAGTCCGCCGCGACGGTGGACGGCGCCCGGGTGGTCGCCCAGGAGGTCGAGGTGGCCGATCAGGAAGAGCTACGTGCGCTTGGCGATCGGCTGCGAGACCGCCTGGGTAGCGGCGTCGTGGTGCTCGCGGCCCGGTCGGCGGGGCGAACCGCCCTGTTCTCGGTGGTGACCGACGATCTCATCGGCCGTGGTGTCCGTGCGGATCAGGTGGTCCGACGCGTCGCCGAGATCACCGGCGGCTCCGGCGGCGGCCGTCCGCACATGGCACAGGGTGGGGTGGGGGACCCCTCCCTGGTGGTGGACGCCCTGGCGCGGGCGCCGGAAATCGTGCGTGCGCTCCTGGAGGGGAATTGAAGGACGTCCTGCGCTGGCTGGGCGGACGCAAGCCGGCGGCGCCCCCCTCGCTGCGGGCGGCGCTGCGGGCAGCGGTGGAACGCTCGGATCCGGGCGCTGGCGCGCTCCAGGACCGGCTTGCCGCGACGGGGCTGGCGGAACTCCGGCGCGTGGTTGGCGAGCCATCGACCCGGGAGCACGCGATCGACCTGTTGGCGGCGGATGCGCTCATCACCTACGCCTGCGAAGCCGCCATCGAGGCTGCGGGCCATCCGGTCGACCGGGAGGCCGTGGACCCGGTCGAGCGGCTGACGCGCGACCTGAGTCCGGATCGTTTCGCCGGTCTCATGGGGGAGGGCGTGCAGGAGTGAGCTCGTCGGAAGCCGATGCCGTGGCTCGAAGCCTGTCGTCGCTGGCCGCGCTGGTCGACCGCGTCGGCCGGGAGTCGGCCAGCGACATTGCCGGGATCGCCGATGTAGTGACGTCCACGCTCCGCGCAGGGGGCAAGCTGCTGTTCTGCGGGAACGGTGGCTCGGCGGCCGACACCCAGCATCTCGCGACCGAGTACGTCGTTCGGTTCCAGCGCGATCGGGCGCCCATGGCTGCCGTTGCGCTCACCACGAACGCGTCACTGTTGACCGCCGCCGGCAACGACTATGGTTTCGAGCACGTGTTCGCCCGGCAAGTCCAGGCGCTCGGGTGCCCGGGCGACCTCCTGTTCGTGCACAGCACGTCCGGCCGATCCCCGAACCTCATGCGCGCGGCCGATGCGGCCCGGGCCGGAGGGCTCACGGTGGTTGCGTTGCTCGCCCGAGGGGGTGGCACCCTGGCGGCGCGGGTCGACCATGCCCTGGTCCTGCCCACGGATGACGCGGCCCGGGCCCAGGAGGTGCAGCTCGCGGTCGGCCACATCATCTGCAAACTCGTCGAGGCCCGGTTCCATGATGACCATCGATCTGACCGGTAGGCGAGCGCTGGTGACCGGCGGCTCCCGGGGCGTAGGAGCCGCCACGGCCCGGATGCTGGCCGGCGCGGGCTGCGACGTGGCCATCTCCCATCTGCGCCGGTCCGCCGACGCCGACGCCGTCAGGGCCATCAACCCGCAGTGGTTCACGGCCTA
>CAYXJH010000080.1:0-10890 GCA_964465415.1 uncultured Gemmatimonadaceae bacterium | reverse complement strand
TCGATGACGCACCGCCTGTCCCACCGGCCGACGACGGCCTCGCCCCCTGGGAGCCCGGGCCCACCGACGGCATCCGGGCCAGCGTCGGCGTCGGCCTCGGCCTCGCCCACGGAATCCTGCGCCTCGACTACGCCATCCGGACCGATACGGGGCGGGGCGCGTTCATCGTGTCCATCGATCCCCGCCTCTGGGGGTTCCTGTAGAGGCGGCGGAGCGTCGTGGTCAGCGCTGGATGTGAAGGAGCGAGTCCAGGGTGGTATGGACCGCGGCCGGCGATGTGGCCGCGAGCTCGATCGCGCACGGAGGTGTCAACTGCCGGTCCCGGCAGAGCATGGCCACCGACCGGGTACTGTCCCGGTTCAGCCACAGGGTGTGATAGCCGTCGGGCGTGGCCGGGCTCGGAGGATACGGCCGCTCCCTCCAGGCCGGCTCGCCGAACCGGCGAGCGAACCGTTGCATGGCGCGTCGCGGGTTCCGCACCCGCGGATCCGTCCGCAGCGTCACCTCCACCGCCGCGTCCTGTTCCACCACCACCCGAACCGACCCATCGCGTGCGGGACCCTCGCACACGGTCAAGGCCGGGCGGGTGCCCAACACGTTGCAGGTAAAGCCGCCCCGGCTCCGGGCCTCGCTCAGTACCTGCTCACGCGTCATGCCCAGCTTGAAACCATCGACCGACCGCGGCGGTCCGCCTCCGCAACCGGCCAGCATGGCGACAAGTACGCAGCCGAGGAGACAGTGGACCAGCCTGCCGGCCCGGGTGCGCCGGCTCACTCGGGCATCACGATCGAGCCATCGCCGCGGATGGCGAAGGACGGGTTCCACGCCACTTCCCACAGGAAGCCGTCCGGGTCCGCGAAGTAGCCGGACCGGCCACCCCACGGTGCGTCCGATGCGGGCTTGATCACCCTCGCTCCACCCCGTTCCACCCGGGCCAACAGCGCGTCCACGCCCTCCCGCTCGCGGACATTGTGCGCCAGCGCGACCCGGGCCAGCCCACCCGACTCCAACGACGGCACGCCCGCGTCCTCCGCGAGCGCCTCGTGGGGGAAAAGGCCGAGCACGATCCCGTTCAGCTGGAAGAACGTGACCTCGGTTCCCCCGATGCCCGAGGGCGTCCAGCCCAACACGTCGCGGTAGAATCGCGTGGATCGCGAGAGGTCGGTCACGCCGAGCGTGACCAGGCTCAACCGCTGCTCGAACCGCACCGCCTCGTTCACCAGACCTCCCGGATTCGCTGCGCCTCGTCGGGAACCTCTCTCCGCCGACGGTACGCCGGGGCCGCGGAGGACGTCAAGGTGCTCCCCGACGCCGCTCCCGCCCCGGCTCCCGCCGCTAAAGCGTCGCCGGTAGCCCGAACGCCGCGAACACGGTGGCCGGGAACGTGATGATCTCCGTGATCAGTCCCTCCTCGATTCGGAGCACGTCCATGGCCATGGCGCGAGCTTCGGTCTCGCCCGGTTTGATCAAGTACGCGGCCACCGCGGGCTGGTGGTTGGCCCGAGTCACCACGCACCGGAACTGCCCCATCTCGGGTGAGCCGAAGCCGCCGTCCACCCAGCTCTTGATCATGGTGTCCCGGCCGGCGAACGTGGCCGTCTCCGGCGGCATCCGGAAGATGGCGTCCTCCCGGATCAGCGCCTCGAAGCCCGCGATGTCGATCTTCTCGGTGGCCTCGATGTAACGATCCAACAGCTCGCGCTCCGCCTCCGTAGCGTCCACGCCCGCCGGCCACTCCGGCTTCCTCGCCGGCAGATGCCTCGCCAGCGTCGCACGGGCCCGTTGGAGCGCGCTGTTCGCCGCCGCTTCGCTCACCTCCAGGAGCTCGGCCGCCTCCCTCGCCGACCAGCCCAGGACATCTCGCAGGATGAGCACCGCACGCTGGCGTGGCGTCAGCAGCTGGATCGCGGTCAGAAAGGCCAGCTCGATCGTCTCCTTCCGGACCACCCGTGCGTCAGGCTCGTTCTCCCGTGGCGCGACGGCCTCCAGCATCCGGTCCGGATACGGTTGTAGCCACGTCACCTCGCCCGGATCCCCGCCCGCGGCGCTGCCGGCATTCTCTCCTTCGGCGCCGACCGCCCCGCGGCGAGAGTCGCGGGCGATCGCGTCCAGCGACGCGTTGGTGGCGATCCGATACAGCCAGGGCCGCACGCCCGCGCTTTCCTTCAGGGTGCCCCGGTACTTCCAGGCCCGCATGAACGTCTCCTGCACCACGTCCTCAGCGTCATGGAAGGACCCGAGCATCCGGTAACAATGAACGTGGAGCTCGGGGCGGTGACGCGCGAAGACCGCCTCGAAGGCGTCCTCGTCGCCGGATCGCATCGCTGCCGTGGTCTCGTCTCGCGTCATCCGTGCGGTTCCCGCGTCGATCTGGACCATGTGAATCCCTCCGGTTGTGGCGCACGCGGCGCCGTCCCTGGTTCTTTCGGTAGTGATACCGGTCCAGGCCCGGAAACTCACCGGTCGGTCCTCGAAGGGCCGCCGCCCTCCCTGACCGCGTCAACGTCCTCGTCGATCGTACCTGCCCGCCCCGCCCGGGGCAACGGCATTGACCACGCACCGGCATCAGGGCAATGTTGCGCCCCGACGACGGAACGGAGGAGGTCGATGAGCTCGAAGGTGGTGGCGCGCTTCAGCGATGGGCGGCTGGTGAAGGGGATCACCATGGACGTGGATCCCAACCGGCCGACGTTCCATGTACGATCGCCGGACGGGGTGACCACGGCTGTGAATCTCAGCGACCTCAAGGCGCTGTTCTTCGTACGCACCTTCGATGGGGATCCCAGCCACCAGGAGGCGCTCGAGCCGGACCCGGGAGACATTCGTGCCAAGGGATCGACCGTGGTGTCCCTCCAATTCGCCGATGGCGAGACGATCGTGGGCCTCACGATCCGCTACCCCCCGATACGCCCCTTCTTCTATGTCATGCCGGTCGACCCCGGGAGCAACAACATCCGGATGCTGGTGAACCGCGCGGCCGTCGTGTCCATGGAGGCGGCTGAGTAAACGGTCCGGTGTGGCCTCCGCGGGCGTTACGGCACGTTCGACCGGAGCTCCGCCAGCCAGGGAGCGGCCGACGAGTCGCTGGGCGCGCGCCAGTCCCCCCGCGGCGACAGGGATCCGCCGGACCCGACCTTGGGCGAGTTCGGCATGGCGGAGCGCTTGAACTGGCTGATCGCGAAGAACCGGTGGAGGAAGACCCCGAGCCACTTCTTGATGGCGTTCAGGTCGTACTCGTTGCGGGCGTCCGCCGGGATCCCGTCCGGCCAGCCGCCGCGCGTGCGGTCGCCCCAGGCGGCATGGGCGATGAAGGCGATCTTGCTGGGTCTGAAGCCGTAGCGAGACACGAAGTACAGGTGGAAGTCCTGTAGCTCGTACGGCCCGACGATCTCCTCGGTGCGCTGGGCCGGTCCGTCGACGCCGTCGGCCGCGGCGCCACCGGGCACCAGCTCCGGCGAGATCTCGGTGGCCAGGATCGCGGCGAGGGTCGCGCTCGTCTCGTCGTCGAACTGACCGGTGCCGATGACCCACCGGATGAGGTACTGGATCAGCGTCTTCGGGACGGAGCCGTTGACGTTGTAGTGGGACATGTGGTCGCCCACGCCGTAGGTGGTCCAGCCAAGGGCCAGCTCGCTCAGGTCGCCGGTCCCGATCACCATCCCGTCGTGGAGGTTGGCGAGGCGGAACAGGTGGGATGTGCGGTCGCCCGCCTGCACGTTCTCGAACGTCACATCGTACACCTCCTCGCCCCGGGCGAACGGGTGGCCGATGTCCTCCAGCATCTGACGGGCGGACGGCCGGATGTCGATCTCCTCCGCCGTCACGCCCAGCGCGTCCATGAGCTTCCAGGCGTTG
This sequence comes from uncultured Gemmatimonadaceae bacterium, assembly GCA_964465415.1. Lineage (GTDB taxonomy): Bacteria > Gemmatimonadota > Gemmatimonadetes > Longimicrobiales > RSA9 > SLCC01. The sequence continues at coordinate 7,035 of CAYXJH010000080.1, read as the reverse complement.
GATTTCGTCGTGTCGCTGGTGGCGAAGCCGGGCAAGGTGTACGCCAGGATGTTGGAGCGGGGCAGGCCCAGGCGGTCCATGGCCCGGGCGCAGACGATGAGGGCCTGGGTCGAGTCGAGACCGCCGGAGACGCCGATTACCGCCTTCTCGATCCCGGTCGCCCTCAGTCGCTGCATGAGCCCGTGGACCTGGATGTTGTAGGCCTCGTAGCAGCGGGCGTCCCGCTCCCGCGCGTCGCTCGGCACGTAGGGGAACCGGTCGAGCGGCCTCTGGAGGGGGATGGTGGCGTCCGGCGGATCGAACGTGAACGGGATCCGCCGGATGGACTGGACGGCGGACAGGTGGTCGCCCACGCCATCGTTGAACGTGGTCATGCGCATCCGGTCCTGGGCCAGCCGCTCCAGGTCCAGGTCGGCCACGATGACCTGCTCGTCGTCGGCGAACCGCTCACCCTCGGCCAGCAGCTCGTTGTTCTCGTAGATCAGGGCGTGGCCGTCCCACGCGAGATCGGTGGTGGATTCGCCCTGGCCAGCCGCCGCGTAGAGGTAGGCCGCGATGCACTTTCCCGACTGGGCGGCGCACAGGTCCTTCCGGTAGCTGGCCTTGCCGATGATGATGTTGCTCGCCGACAGGTTGGCGATGACCGTCGCGCCCGCCAGCGCGGCGTAGGTGCTGGGTGGGACCGGCGCCCAGAGGTCCTCGCAGATCTCCACGTGCAGCGAGAGGCCGGCCAGGTCACCGGCATCGAAGATCAGGTCGCGGCCGAACGCCACCCGCTCCCCCAGCAACGACACCTCCCGCGACACCGCATCCCGTCCGGACGTGAACTGACGCTTCTCGTAGAACTCTCGATAGTTGGGGATGTACGTCTTCGGCACGACGCCCAGCAGCCGGCCGCGGTGGACGACCAGCCCGCAATTGAACAGCTTGCCTTCGAACCGCAGGGGGGCGCCGACCAGGAGGATCGGACACAGGTCGGCGCTCGCCTCGACCAGCCTCCCAACCGCATCGATCACCGCGTCCAGCAGCGCGTCCTGGTGAAAAAGATCGTCGTTGCTGTACGCCGACAGTCCCAACTCCGGGAACAGCGCGATGCCGGCGTGGAGGTCGTGCGCCCGCCGCGCCAGCGCCAACGTCCGCTCCACGTTGTGCGCCGGATCCGCGATCCGCACATGCGGGATGCAGACGGCCGCGCGGACATAGCCGTGCGAGTAGATGCTGTCGAAGTTCGGCATGGTCATCGGTTGAGGTTCACCGGCTCGCAGTCCGCCGGCACGTGGCGGCACAGCACGTTGGTGTAGACCTCCGTCATGATCACGCGGCTCGGGAAGTCGAATGCCGCGCCGTGGGCGCCGGGCGGGTAGAACCGGAGCTCCGCATCCTTGCCGTTGCGGGCCAGCGCGGTCAGAAGCTGCATGGTGTGCTGCGGGTGGACGTTCTCGTCCATCCCCGAATGGATCAGGAGCAGGGGATCCTGGAGCCGGTCTGCGAGCGGGAGGGCCGACGCGGCATCATAGCCGGCCTCGTTCTCCGGCAACAGCCCCATGTACCGCTCCGTGTAGATGGTATCGTAGAGGCGCCAGTCGGTCACGGGCGAGTTGGCGATCGCCAGAGCGAAGACGCCCGGGTGCCGGAGCTGCGTCATGATCGCCATGTAGCCGCCGTAGCTGGTGCCCAGGATCGCCATCCGCTCGCCGTCCGCCCAGGGCTGCCGCGCGAGCCACCGGCCCACTTCCGCGAAATCCAGCGCCTCCCAACGGCTCAGCTCGCCGTGCACCATCTTCATGAAGTCCCGGCCGTAATTGCCGGAGCCCCGGTTGTTGAGCCCGACGATCAGGTACCCCCGCTGGGCCAGGTACTGGTGCCAGCCATTGCTGGCGAACGCGTCGTACACCTGCTGCGAGCCCGGACCGCCATAGATGGAAAGCAGGACCGGATACCGTCGCGACGGGTCGAAGTCCGGCGGGCGGATGATGGAGCCGTCCAGCTCGACGCCGTCCGACGTCGTAAAACGGAAGAGCTCGGCCGGCGAGTATGCCATGGTCCGCAGAAGCCGGCGAACCCCATCGTTCGCCTCCAGCGTGGCCAGCTTCCGGCCGCCCTCGTCCGTCGTCCACAGCTCAACCTGCCGGGGCGTGTCCGTGTTCGACCAGCGGTCGATGAAGTAGCGGCCGTCGGGGGACATGTCGACCTGGTGGTTTCCCCGCTCCCGGGTCAGCCGCGCCTTCCCGCCGCCGTCGAACCCGATGCCGTAGAGGTGCCGCTCGAGCGGGGAGACTTCCGTGGACGTGTAGTAGACCGTACGGGTCACCGGGTTCACGCCTTCGACCCGGGTCACCGCCCACTCGCCCGTCGTCACCTGGTTCAGCAGCCGGCCCTCGTAATCGTACCGGTACAGGTGGGGCCAGCCGTCACGGTCGCTCAGCCAGAAGAACTCGCGGAGCCCGGCCGGGAAATGGAAGAAATCGTCTATTCCGGCAAAGAAGTCGAACACATCGATCCACGTGTCCGACCGCTCCTCCATGACCTGCCTTCCCTGACCATTCCGCACATCGAACAAGAACAGCCGCAGGTGGTTCTGCGCGCGGTTCAGCGTGACGATGGCCAGAAGATCCGGGTCGCTGGTCCAGTAGATGCGCGGCACGTAGTGCTCATCCTCGAGCCCCGTATCCATCCAGCACGTCTCGCCCGAGCTCACATCCACCACGCCGATCCGGACGCTGGGGTTCCGGTCCCCAACCTTGGGGAACGCCAGCGTGAACCAGTCCGGATGCTGGTCTTCGAAGTCCGTCAGCTGCGTCACCGGCACGCCGCTCTCGTTCGTCTGCCAGTACGCGATCCGACGATCGTCCGGCGACCAGCGCCACGCCTGCGCGAATCCGAACTCCTCCTCGTACACCCAGCTGAGGACCCCGTTGAAGATCGTGTCGCCGTCCACGTGCGTGAGCTGCCGCTCCTCTCCCGTCGCCGCGTCCGACACGAACAGGTTCCCCGCTCGCTCGATGCCCACCAGGCCGCCGCCCGGCGAAAGCTCCGCCGTCCGCGCATCCCGCGCCACCAGCCGCAGCGCCTCCTCCTCCAGCGAGTACAGGTAGAAGTCCGCGATCCCGGAATGACGGTAGATCGGCCGGAAGTTGGTCTGGAAAAGCAGATTCCTCGAATCCCGACCGAACTGGAACGACCGGTACCGGAGCGGCTCCGGCTCCCCCGCCAGCGTCAGGCGCCGGGGGTCGAACAACAGCTGGTCCGTCAGCGCCGCCGGGTCATGGACCCGCACCTCGTGCTCGGCCGCCGTCCGGATCGTGTAGGAGAAACGCCTGCCGCCGTCGATCCAGTTCACGCTCGCCGGCCCCGCACCGCCCGCCAGCCGGGACGACAGCACCAACGCGTCCGGCACGCTCTCGATGCGCTGACCCCCCTCCTGGCCGTCGACCGACCCCAGGGTGACCGCCAGCAGCATTCCCAGCGTTGCCAGGGACCGATACCCACGCTCATGCATCGCCACGGCTCTCTACACCATCACGAGGAGACCGCCAGAGTCGACTTCAAGATACAGCCTGTCAGGACCGCGACAACCTGACGGCACGCTCGACCTGGCGTCCGGGCGCGCCCCTGTGCGTCGCCCTGGGACCCGCCACGGTGAGCGGCCCCCCCGGACTCCTGATCGGCCTCTTGACATCGCGTCCATCCTCATCGCAAAGTTAGGCAAGACAAAAACCCTACACGGACGCACACATGTTCGGACCCGCCAACACCATCGTTGCCCGATTGCGTCGCGTCTTCCGCGACGTGGGCCGCGAGCGCCTGGAAGACGCGCTCAAGCATCTGCACGAGTGTGAACGAGCGGGCCGTGGCTGCGCGGTGGTGGAGCTGGCCGGGCGCCTGGGGATCGGGGAGAACGAGGCGGCGGACGTCGCGACGGAGTTGTCGGAGCACGGCCTGGCTCGGCTGTCGGACGAGGGGCTTGGTCTGACGGAGGCGGGCCGGCGCTACGCTCGCCGGGTGCTCCGGACGCACCGGCTGTGGGAACGGTACCTGGCCGATCGAACCGGCGTGCCGGCGGGTTCCTGGCACGCGGAGGCGGAGCGGGTCGAGCACGAGCTGAGCGCGGAAGAGGCGGAGGCCCTGGCGACGCGACTGGGGGACCCACGGTACGACCCTCACGGCGACCCGATCCCCACGACGGCGGGCGAGGTCCCCGCCCCACGCGGCGTGCCTCTGCCGCGGGTGGCCTCGGGCCAGGGGGTAGTGGTGACGCACGTGGAGGATGAGCCGCGGGAGGTGTTCGATCGGCTTGTCGCGGCAGGTCTGGCCCCCGGTCTGGCGCTGGAGGTGGTGGAGGGGATGGACGGGCCGGACCCGGCGAGCCGTGTGGTGCTGCGGGTGCACGGCGAGATGCTGGAGCTGCGGGCGGTGGACGCGGCGAACGTGACGGTGGAAGCGCTGCGGGCCGGGGAATCCGCGCCGGGGCCTCGCCGCACATTGCGGGACGCCGCGTTGGGGGAGCCGGTGCGGGTGGTCGGGATTTCACCTGCGTGTCAGGGGCCTCAACGTCGCCGGCTGCTGGATCTGGGGGTGGTCCCGGGCACGCGGATCGTGCCGGAGCTGGTGAGCGCATCGGGGGACCCGGTGGCGTACCGGATCCGGGGCGCGCTGATCGCGTTGCGGCGGGGTCAGGCGGAGTGGATCGAGGTGTCGGGGGCCGGATCCGGAGACTTATCGGGTCTGGAGGAGGCGGTCTGATGGCGACCGTCACGAAGGCGCGAGAGCCGGGGATCGCCCGTCATCGCCACGCGAGCCTGGTCCGGCTCGGGCTACGCCCGGACCGTTGGGACTACCTGGTAGCTCTGGCGGGGAACCCGAACGTGGGCAAGTCGACGGTGTTCAACGGGCTGACGGGCCTGCGGCAACACACGGGCAACTGGCCGGGCAAGACGGTATCGCGCGCGGAAGGCGCGTTCGCCCACAACGGCCGGCGCGTGAAGGTCGTAGACCTCCCCGGCACGTACTCGTTGCAGGCGGGCAGCACCGACGAGGAGATCGCGAGGGATTTCATCGTGTTCGGCCGTCCCGACGTGACGGTCGTGGTGGTGGACGCGACGCGGCTGGAGCGGAACCTGAACCTGGTGCTCCAGGTGCTGGAGATCACCGACCGTGTGGTCGTGTGCCTCAACCTGGTGGACGAAGCGCGCCGCCACGGTGTCTTCGTGGACGCGGCGCGCCTGGAGCAGGCGCTGGGTGTGCCGGTGGTGGCGACGGTGGCGCGGACCGGCCAGGGGATCGACGCCCTGCTGGGCGCGGTGGAGGCGGTGGCCCTCGGGGATCGGCCGACCACGCCGTACCGGATCCGGCGGCACGCGCCGGAGGTGGAGGCGGCGGTCGCTGAGCTGGTTCCGGCCATCGAGCGGGCGTACCTCTCGGTTCCCAATGCCCGTTGGGTCGCGCTCCGATTGCTCAACGGCGACGAGGCGGTGGCGGAGGCCGTCCGGGCAGGTGAGCTGGGCCATCTGGCCCTTCCCGGGCATCACGAGGCGGCGTCCGCCCTCGTCGCGACGCCGTCGGCGGAAGCCATCGCGGGCGTCCTGGACACCGCGTCCCGGTTGCGCTGGACGCTCCGGGCGGACTTCCACGACGCCCTGACCGCACGACTCTACGCCGCCGCCGAGAGTATCGCGGCCGCGGCCCAGACCCGGGGGCTGGAGCGCGTGGGCCTGGAGCTGGACCGCCGCCTCGACCGCCTGCTGACCAGCCGGATTTTCGGCTTTCCACTCATGCTCGCCATCCTGGCGGTGGTGTTCTGGCTCACGATCGAGGGTTCGAACGTGCCCTCCCAGCTGCTGGCGACACTGCTCGTGGACATGGGGCACCCGTGGCTCGTGGGGTTGGGAGCGGCGGTCGGGATGCCATGGTGGCTCAGCGGCTTCCTCTTCGACGGTGTGTACCTGGCGACCGCGTGGGTGGTCAGCGTCATGCTTCCGCCCATGGCCATCTTCTTCCCGCTCTTCACGCTGCTCGAGGATTTCGGCTACCTGCCCCGCGTCGCGTTCAACATGGACACCCTCTTCCGGCGGGCGGGTGCGCACGGCAAGCAGGCGTTGACCATGTGCATGGGGTTCGGGTGCAACGCGGCGGGCGTCGTCTCGACGCGGGTCATCGACAGCCCGCGAGAGCGGCTCATCGCCATCATCACCAACAACTTCTCCCTCTGCAACGGGAGATGGCCGACCCAGATCCTGATCGCGGCCATCTTCATCGGCGCCCTGGCGCCGGCGCACCTGGCCGGGCTCGTGTCGGCGGCCGCGGTGGTGGCGATCGCCCTGCTCGGCGTCGCCTTCATGTTCCTGGCCTCGTGGCTCCTGTCCAGGACCGTGCTCAGGGGCGAGGCCAGCACGTTCAGCCTCGAGCTGCCGCCCTACCGGCCGCCGCGCATTCTCCAGACCCTTTACACGTCGCTGATCGACCGTACCCTGATCATCCTGGGCCGAGCCGTCCTCTTCGCCGTGCCCGCCGGCGCGGCCATCTGGCTCATCTCCAATCTCACGATCGGCGACGCCAGCATCGCCCAGCATCTCATCACGCTCCTCGACCCCGTCGGCCTGCTGATCGGCCTCAACGGCGTCATCCTGTTGGCGTACGTGGTGGCCATCCCCGCCAACGAGATCGTAATCCCGACCATCCTGATGCTCACGGTCCTGGGCATCGGAATGGCGGACGTGGGCGGCGGCGCCGGCGTCATGTTCGAGCTGGACTCCGCGGCCGCCATGGGTGAGGTCCTGGCCGCGGGTGGCTGGACGCTGCTCACCGGCGTTTGCCTCATGCTCTTCAGCCTCCTCCACAACCCGTGCTCGACGACCATCTACACGATCTACAAGGAGACCGGGAGCGGTCGCTGGACCGCCGTGGCCGCCCTTATGCCCCTCGCCATGGGGTTCGCCGTATGCTTCACGGTCGCCCAGGTGTGGCGGGCGTTGGGATAGCGACGAGACCCGAGACCCGAGACCCGAGACCCGAGACCCGAGACCCGAGACCCGAGAC
>CAYXJH010000079.1:0-11134 GCA_964465415.1 uncultured Gemmatimonadaceae bacterium | reverse complement strand
GACGAGAGGTAACGCAAGCCAACGAGCGGGTACAGCGCGCAAATCGCCGGACATAGGTCTCCAGGGGCCAGGGAGAGAACTGCGGAAGCAACCTGGTGGCGGGACGATCAGTCCGCCGTCACGGTTCCTACCGAATGGCTATAGGTATGGAGGTGCCAATACGGAAGTCAAGGGTTACGGGACCATATCGCGAGCGCCTCCACCAGGTCTTCGACGGCGACCACGTACACATCGATGGGCTCCTCCTCCGTCCCCGAAGTCTCCACGAATCGGATCCAGCGCTCGCGCTCGAGTCGGGCGAGGCGGTCCTGGATCTGCAGCTCCGACTGGCCGGAGCGCAGCCGGGCTTCCTCGGAGGTGAAGGTGGGGCCATCCCACGTGAGGAGCGCGAGGAAGCGGCGGTCATCGGGTTCAAGCCCCTCGAGACGCGAGCCCAGATCCCGATCCTGCGTCCGGCGCCGCTCCTGACCGGCGGGGCGTTCCGTCCAACGCCATTCGGACTGCAGCGGCTCGATCCCGCCCATGGCCTGGACGTCGCCCAGGAATGCCCAGAGCCGGCCGGGAGTGAGCGGCTGGCGCTCTGCGAACCATTCGATCCAGCGCGGCGGAGGCGGGGCCCCGGTGGCCCGGGCCAGCGCCTGTTGCCAGGCGGACGACGGGAGTGGCTCGAGCCGGATGGTCTCCCCCGCATCATAGCGCTCCGCTTCGCGAATAACGTCCACGACCGCGTGCGGCGGTCGTCCCCGCCGGAGCTCAACCGTTGCGACGACGAGGACCGGCTTCCCGGCGATGGCGCGGAGCGAATGGAAAGTGCCGGCCAGATCGTGGTCTCCGGCGCGCTCGAAGTCCTTGATCACGACGAACGTGGGACCGCGTGCCTCGGCAATCAGCTCGTCTACCGCCGCGATGGCGCCTGCCCGCCCGCGCGGCTCCGCCGACGCGTCGGAGTCAGGGGTGTCACGGCTACGCATGAGCTGGACGGTGCGAATGATCGCGGCGAGAAGGTTGCCGACCACCGGGATCGCGGAGATCCATTCCGGCACCGTCGTTGCCAGAAAGTGGCGGATGCGGCGACGGCGGGTGACGCGCCGCCTGGCAGCCTCCCACGCGTCGGGCGAGCCACCCGCGCGGACGCTGACCACGGCCGCCGGGTGCTCGCGGACGTCATTGAGCTCGAGGAGTCGGCCCACCAGGCGTTCCTTCCCCGCTCCGGCCTCGCCGACCACGAACAGAACGCGCCCGCGCCCGCGTATTGCATCATCGGCGATGCGGTGGATACGCTCCACCAGATGGTCGCGGCCCACGAACGGCCTGGGCCCCGTCCACCCGTCGGATTGATCGATCCGCGACGTCGTCACGAGCCTGTGGCCTCTGAATGCGGTATGCGGGTCGATGGGAACCCGCGCGAGGAAGCGGGCGGGTGCCGGGGGCGAAGATCAGGATCGGGAAGTCGAGCGTCAAGGCCGATGGTGATCCAACAAAACCGGTACATCCTGGCAGCGCAGCAGCTCCTCAGGCTCTGGAACGCCTCGTTCGGGCAGCGCTCCGGGCCGGTGGACACGGCGCGCGGCGAGCTGGAGTCGATCGCCAGCCGGGCCGGAGTGGACCTGCCGCTGGCCCGCCGCCTGACGCCCGAGAGCCTGGAGCTGCTGGTCGCCCCTTCGGACTCATCCGATCCTCTCCGCTGCTGGCTGCTGGCCGAGATGTTGTACATGTCGGGGCGCATTGCGGAACGGGAGGGTGACTCGGAGGCGGCGCGGGAGAACGACCACCGCGCGCTGCACCTGTTCGAACGGGTCGATACGAGTCGTCTCCCGGACGTGGAGCTTCCACATCCGGCTGACCGGATCGCTACCCTCCTTGAAGGGCGCGACACTCGCTGAACGACGGCTTCCTCTCCCCAGAGTGATTCCGGCGCGCTCGTCTTGCGGAGCCCGATCTGCGCGGTGAATTTCCGGATGCAACCACACGTACGACTCGTTTCCGGGAGCTCGGAATGACCTGGCAGAAGCGTCGCGCCTCGACGGGTTCGGCATGGCACCTGGCCGCCATGGTTCCCTTCCTTCTGGCGGTGGCCGCCATCGCGCCGCCCGCCGTGGGGCAGCAGCCGGTCGGCACCGAGGTGCCGGCGTCGGAGACCTCGCTCCGGGCGATCACCCACGAAGATGTATGGCTGGCGAAACGGCTGGGCGCGCCGTCTCTCAGCCCGGACGGTGCCTGGGCCGTGGTGTCGGTGACGGAGCCGTCCTACGACGCCGACGATCAGGCCACGAACCTCTGGCTCGTGGCCACCGACGGCGTCGCGGCGCCACGTCGCCTGACGGCGAATCGGGGATCCGAGAGCGGCGCGGCGTGGAGTCCGGACGGAGGGCGGCTTGCGTTTTCCGCCCGGCGGGAGGGCGATGATGCCGCGCAGATCTACGTGCTGGATCTTCGTGGCGGCGGCGAAGCACAGCGGATCACGTCGGTGGCGACCGGGGCCCGGTCCCCGATATGGCGTCCGGATGGTGGCGCCATCCTCTTCACGAGCACGTTGTACCGCGATGCGGCGAACGTGGAGGACCACGAGCGGATCTCGGACGAGCGCGAGGCGCACAAGCATCGCGCCCGCGTGTACGACGGTTTCCCGATCCGGAACTGGGATCGATGGCTCGAGGACACGCAGCCTCGCCTGTACGTACAGCCACTGGCCGACGGCGAGGAGGCCCGCCCGCTGCTCGCGGGCACGGAGCTTGTCGCGGAAGCGGGGTTCGCTGGACCGGGTGACAATCTCGGCGCGACCTGGACGCCCGACGGTCGGGGCGTCGTCTTCGTGGCGACGACGGGCCGGGACGCGCTGGCCTATTCTTCGCCCGCGTGGCACCTCTATCATGTGGACGCCGCAGGCGGCGAGCCACGGCTGCTGACCCCGGGGGCGGACAGCTACGGCAGCCCGACGTTTTCACCGGATGGACGACGGCTGTACGCAACGTTCAATCCGGGGAACGACTTCGTATACAATCACACTCGGCTGGCGGCGTTCTCATGGCCGGAGCTGGGGGCGGCGAGCATCCTGACGGCGGACTGGGACCGTTCGGTGTCCTCGTTCTCGCCGGCGCCGGATGGTCGCACGATCTATCTCGTCGCCGAGGATGCGGGACACGACCGGGTCTGGAGCATTTCCGCAGCCGGTGGGGTGGCCCGGCCCCTGGCGGAGGAGCCGTCGGGCGTATACGGCGGGCTGGATGTCGCGGGGTCGGGCCGATCGCCGGTCCTGGTCGCGCGCTGGGAGGCGGCGACGAGACCGCCCGAGCTGGTGCGGATCGATGCACGGAACGGCAGCCACCGTGCTCTCACCACGTTCAACGCTGACCGCGTGGCAGGGATCGACCTCCAGCCGCTTCGGCCGTTCTGGTTCACGAGCGAGAGGGGGGCCGAGATCCACAACTTCCTGGCCCTGCCCCCAGAGTTCGACGAGTCCCGCCAATACCCTCTCCTCGTCCTGATGCATGGAGGCCCGCACAGCGCGTGGAAGGACCAGTGGGTCCTCCGTTGGAACTACCACCTGCTGGCCCAGCCGGGGTACGTGGTACTCCTGACCAACTACACGGGGTCGACCGGGTTCGCCGAGACGTTCGCGCAGGCGATCCAGGGTGACCCGCTCCGGGGTCCGGCCGAGGAGATCAACCAGGCCGCGGACGAAGCCATCGCCCGCTTCCCCTTCATCGACGGCAGCCGTCAGGCTGCCGGTGGTGCCAGTTACGGAGGGCACCTGGCGTACTGGATGCAAGGGGTCACGGACCGGTACCGGACGCTCATCGCGCACGCGGGCGCAATCAACATGGAGAGCCAGTGGGGCACCAGCGACGTGATCTACCATCGTGAGGTGAATTTCCTGGGCCCCGTCTGGGAGCAGGGCCCGGTCTGGCGTGAGCAGAACCCGATCCGGCTGGCGGCCGAGTTCCGGACACCCATGCTGCTCACGGTGGGCGAGCTGGACTACCGGGTGCCGCTCAACACCACGCTGGAAGCGTGGAATCTCCTCCAGCGGCTACAGATCCCGAGTCGATTGATCACGTTCCCCACGGAGAACCACTGGATCATGACCGGTGAGAACAGCCGGTTCTTCTACCGGGAGGTGCATGACTGGCTGGGGCGCTACCTGGGAACGGAGGATCCGGTCGCGGACGCGCCGTGATCGGGACGCGTTTCGGGCGCCGGTGACGGGACGAGGGACAGCACGCCCGCGACGATCACCATGATCCAGACGGCGACGTACAGGGGCACGAAGCGGGTGCGATAGCGGAGCCACTGGGGACTGGACACCGGCTTGCCGGCGAACTTTCCCCGCGGCTTCGAAGGAAAGAAGAAGGTCTTGTAGGTCTCGAGGGTGGCGATGGTGAGGCCCAGTGCGCCGAGGCCGATGAGGAGGAAGCTGTCGGTCGATCGAGCCAGCGGTAACGCCCACAGGGCGGCAAGGAGCGGGCTGCGAAAGAACTTGAGGGTCTCGAACCCCTCGATGGGCGCATCCTTCCACGCCCCTCCGAATGCGGAAAACCATCCGCCCAGGCTCCCGACGATCAGCACGGTCCACAGGGTGCGAGGAAGTAGACCCGCCGCCTCGATCGCGGCTACGGTCGAGATGATCGTGAGGGCGACCACGATGACGCCCGCCCCGACTGCCAGCCGGGTGGACCGACGGGCCACCACCCGGCCCCGCACGGCGAATTGCATCGGGATGAAGTACTTGGACTGGTCTTCCTCCCGGAGGAACGTCTTGTAGAACTCCGTGCAGGCGCGCTCCGCGACATACGTGACGGCGAACAGCACGAACAGGCCACCAGCACTGGTCAAGTCGAGCCTCGCAATCGCCTGGATCACCACCGCGAGCATGGCGGACAGGACGATGCTCCGGGAGTAACGGGGCCAGGTGAAGCCCTCGTGCGGCGCATCCTTGTACATCCCCCACGTGGCCGTATGGGCGCCCGCGGCCAGGCCAACGCATACGGCTGCGATCCAGTTCATGGGGTCCCCTCTCCGGTGCCGAATTGGAAGCCTGCTGAGCCTGCGGTCTCGTAGGCCTGCTCGACGAGTGCGAGATCGCGGGCGGCGAGCTGCGTCGGGAACGCCGGCGGGCGACCGTCGCGCAGGGCACCGACGAAGTCGCGAAACATGGCGCGATACCCGGCAATGTCGCGCAGGCCCGGCACGAGGAGCCGGCGCCGTCGACCCGTCTGGACCGCCAGGATCCCGTTGGATTCGAAGGCGAGGGTGCCTTCGGTCCCATAGATCCTGGATAGTCGGATCCCTTTGAGCGGCGAGTGAATCTCCCACGAATAGGAGAGGGTGCCGACCGCCCCATCGTCGTACTCGAAGACGATAAGCATGCTGCGCTCCGGCGAGGCGGACGTTGTCCGGCCCGGCCGGAACCCGCGCACGTTGCGCACTTCCGGCCCGAGGCTCGCCATGAAGCTGATCCAGTGGATGCCACCTTCGAACAGAGCCCCGCCACCGGCCAGACCGGGATCGCCCCGCCACCCCGAAGCCGACTGTGTCTTCAAAGCGTTCAGGTGCACGAACCGGATCTCACCGAGGTCACCCGCCGCGAGCACCTGACGAAGCCGCCGGAGCAGCGGCTTGTAGAAATAGTTTTCCGCGACCATCACCTGCCTCCCGGCGCGATCCGCGGCGGCGAGGGCCGTGTCCACGTCGTCGCTCCGCAGGAAGGCGGGCTTCTCGACGACGGCATGCTTGCCCGCGGCGAGCGCATCCAGGGTGAGGGACAGGTGGGACGCGGGCGGGGTGACCACGATCACCGCGTCCACGTCGGGCGAGGCGAGTGCCGCCTCGTAGGAGTGAAAGGCCCCGACACCATCGAGGCGACGATTGAAGTCCTCGGCGCGCGCGGGATCCCTGCTCGCAAAGAAGCGGCGAACCTCGGGCGCGACCCTGGCGAGGGTGCGGCTGTGCATGGTGGCGGCCTGGCCGCAGCCCAGGAAGGCCACGGCCAGGGGTTGCGGTTCCGTTCGCGTCATCGGGCTCCTCGTGCCAGGAGGTGGTCGGCGGCATGGAGCGAAGCAGCCGCGATGGTGAGGCTGGGGTTCGCCGCTCCGGTGCCCGGCAACATGCTGGCATCGGCAACGGTGAGGTTGTCGACACCGCGGAATCGACCCGTAGGCTCGAGCACGCTCTCGGCGGGGTCATCGCCCATGCGAAGCGTACCAGCCGCGTGCGAGAACGTGCGGATCGGGTGGACGTAGGTGACGGTGGCGCCCGCGGCCTTCAGGATCGCCCGGGCCCGGGCGATGAGCAGGGTGCGTCCCTGCCGGTCCCGGCGGGTGTAGCGGCTCACGATGACCGGGCGCGCGGCACCGAAGCGATCCGTTCGAGTCGGGTGCGGGAACACCCGGTTCTCCGGACGCACCTCATCTTCGCCGATCACGAGGAGGCCGGTGCTCCGGGCGACCAGCCCGGGGACCCAGCGTCGGAGCGGTACGGGAACGCGGCTCGTCGCGAGGCCCACGGGAGGCGAATGGACCTGCTGGATCGCGCCCGCTGCTGCCGCGGGATCGTCGCCACGATCTTCGCCTGACTGTAGCGATCCGAGAATGCCGATCTCCTTGTGGAAGCCGCCGCCGGGGTTCGGAGATGCCGGGAACAGCCCGTAGACGATGGCGGAGCAGTGGCGAACCAGGTTCCTGCCGACGGCCCGGCCGCCGTTCAGCCCCGCGAGGCCGGACTCGAAGACGAGCTGCGGGGATCCCAGCGCCCCGGCAGCAAGAACGAATTGGTGCGCCCGGTAGGAATGGCGCTCGCCTGTACGCGTGTCAACGCACTCGACGGATGCGATCGTTCGACCCCGACGTACGAATCGGAGTGCTCGCGTGTCCGCTTTGACGGTGAGGCCCGAGGCCATGAGGGGCGGCAGGATCGCGGAGGCGATATCGTTCTTGGCGCCGATCGCGCACGCGAACGCGTCGCAGGTCAAGCACCGTATACACGCCTTCCGCCCGCCGCCGCCGGCGAAGTTCATGGCCAGCGGAAGGCGGAAGGTGCGGTGCCCGAGGGCGACGGCGGCGTCGCGGATGAGCCTGGACGCATCGGACAGCGGCGGCAGCGCGTGGGGGTAGGGGCTGCTCCGGGGCGGATCTTCGGTTCCGCTGGGGTCGGGGTCGCCGGCGACATCGAGCAGGGCCTCGGCCCGGGCGTAGTACGGCTCGAGGAGGGCATACCCGAACGGCCATCCTGCGCCACCATGCTGGCGCGAGTCCTGGAACTCGTGGGCGCGCATCCGCAACGAGACACCCCCGTAGAAGACGGACTGTCCCCCGACACATTGGATCCCCGCTACGGTCCTCCCGAGCCGGCGGCCCGCGATGTATCCGCAATCCTCGCTGTGGTGCGGCGTTTGATAGACGGCGCCCTCAAGCCCCCAGTTATGGGGACCTCGCTCCACCCACGAGCCACGTTCCAGCATGAGGACACGCCAGCCCGCGCGGACCAGGGCATGGGCGACCATCCCGCCGCCGAACCCGCTTCCGACGATGACCGCATCGAATGGGTCGCGCATGCCAGGGGTCGTTCAGAACGGCTTGAATATGGCGAGCCAGGCGGCCAGTCCGCCCAGGGCGGGCAGGAGGATCAAGAGCGGTGTCCCCCACTCCGGCTTGCGACGCGGGATGATCACGAGGGCGCCAAGGGCGAACCAGATCGCGAGCTTGGCCCAGACCCACCCCGGCCAGTCCGTGCCATGGATGATCCCGATCCTGGCCAGCAGGCCGAACCCGCCCAGCAGGATGATGAAGAGAGCCACGCCGTGGAGGACCATTCCGAGTCGGGCCGACGGCGCGCCGTCGCGACCGCTTCGGGCGACGCCCCACGACATACCACCGAGCACGACGAAGAGCAGAAAGATCCCCACGAGGTGGACGACCCGGTAGACCGAATAGGAGATCATCGGCGGGGCTGGCGGCCCTGGTGAGGTTCAGCGATAGAGGGCCCGGCGCTCCACCGCTTCCGCGATGGCGTCCAGCGCAAGGACCAGGAACCTGGCGGTGAGCAATCCAACGGCGACGTAACCGGCGATTCTGAGTTCCCTGGACAGCTGCATGGGTTCACTGTGGTGGCAAAGGTGTATCGTTGCGACGAGCCGTCGCGGCGTTCCGGGTCGGGGCAGGATACGTGCCGCTCCTGGAACGTCGCAATCACGGGCTGCATCAGTCGAGGGGCCATGGCGACCGGGCCATGAGCGCTGCCACCGCGCGGAACGCTCGCGCCCGGTGGCTGATCGAGTTCTTGGCTGCAGCCGGCACCTCAGCGAAGCGGGCGTCGAGCTCCGGGACGTGGAACAGGGGGTCGTAGCCGAACCCGCCCTCACCCCCGGGCGCCGTCGCGATGGATCCGGCCACCGTGCCTGTGGCGGCGACCGCGCGACCATCCGGCCAGGCGGCCGCGGCGCAGCAGACGTAGCGGGCGCTTCGGTCCGGCGTCGGCATGCCCTCGAGCGCCTCCAGGAGCCGCTCGTTGTTGGCCAGGTCCAGGGCTGCGCCGGTGAGATCCGCGCGACCTGAGAAGCGCTTGGTCCTCACGCCGGGCTGGCCCCCGAGGGCGTCCACCCGTAGCCCCGAGTCATCGGCCAGTGTGACGCGGCCCAGGCGCTCGGCGAACCACCGTGCCTTGGCCACCGCGTTCGCACGAAACGTGGAGAACTTCTCGATGTCGTCCTCGGCAGGATCCGGGTCCACGCCGAGATCACTCAAGGTGACAACCTCGATGCCGACGGACGCCAGGATGGCCGAGATCTCGCGGGCCTTGTGGTCGCTCCGAGTGGCCAGCAGGAGCGCGGTCACGAGGAGACGGCGGAGGCGATGGCATCCCGCTGGAGCCGGTGCAGGTCGCGGATGCCCGCGGACGCCAGGTCCACGAGCTCATCGAGCTGCGACCGCGAGAAGGTGCCGTGCTCGCCGGTGCCCTGCACCTCCACCAGACCACCGCTCTCCAGCATCACGACATTCATATCCACCGCAGCCTCCACATCCTCCACGTACTCCAGGTCCATGCGAACCTCCTGGCCGACAACTCCGACGCTGATCGCGGCGACGAGCTCCCGCATGGGCAGCGCCGTGATCCGTCCGCTATCCACCAGCCATCGACACGCATCCGCCAACGCCACGGCCGCACCGGTGATCGCGGCGGTGCGCGTGCCGCCGTCGGCCACGATCACGTCGCAATCGATGACGATCGCTCGCTCGCCGAGCGCCGCCAGATCCATGGTCGCGCGCAGCGAACGCCCGATAAGGCGCTGGATCTCCTGTGTACGGCCCCCGACCCGGGCCCGCTCCCTGGATGTCCGGGTCTGCGTGGCGCGCGGCAACATGGCATACTCAGCCGTGACCCAACCCAGTCCGCTTCCCCGCCGCCATCCCGGTACAGACTCGTCCACCGACGCCGTGCAGAGGATCTCCGTGCGCCCGAACTTCGCGCGGCAGGAGCCCTCGGCATACGGTGCGACGTCGCGCTCCAGGCGTACGATCCGGAGCTGTTCCGGCCGTCGATCCGTCCGGACCTCAGACATGGTCCCTCATGCGTTGGATGATTGTGGTGGTGGAGCGGCCGGCAACGAGTGGCAGGATGACGACGTCGCCGCCCGCCGCGCGGACCTCGTCGCCGCCCACCACATCCCCGGGCCGGTAATCCCCGCCCTTGACCAGCACATCGGGTAGGAGCCCGGCGACCAGCTCGCGTGGCGTGTCTTCATCGAACAGGGTGACGGCGTCGACGCAGCCCAGGCCGGCAAGGACGAACAGCCGGTCTTCCTGCCGGACGATCGGCCGTCCGGACCCCTTGAGTCGCCGGACGGACGCGTCCGAGTTCACGCCGATGACGAGGGCATCACCGAGCGCGCGCGCGGCGAACAGATACTCGACATGGCCCCGGTGGAGAATGTCGAAGCAGCCATTGGTGAAAACGACGGCTTCGCCGCGCGGCCGGCCGAAGCGCTCGACCAGTGCGTCCCGGTCGAAGATTTTGTCCTCTGGGCCGGGGATCATGCCGCGGGACGGCCTCCGTGCCGACTCACCATTGCGATTGAGCGCCGTCGATGATCTGCTCGATGATGCTGGCGATGGCGATGATCTGGCCCGCCTCCTCGGAGCCATCGTCGGGGCGGTAGCTCCCGCGTCCGATCAGGCGTGAAGACTCCCAACGGATGACGTTGTCACGCACATCGATGATCTGGACCGAGACGCCGATCTGGACCTCGTGCGCGGACACCGAAGGCGCCGCCTGGGCGGCACCGGTAGCCGGGTTGTACGCCTGGGCCATGTCATCGTAGCGGGCGATCACACCCCGGACGATGGCGTCGGCCTGCTGCTCACCCGCTACCCGGACGCCCAGCTTACGGGGCAGCTCGTCCAGCATCCGCGTATAGAGCCGCTGGTCCAGGTCGAACTGGGGTGTCTGGTTGTCGAACGGCTCGATGTAGATGGTCCGGATGTGCGGCGGGAAACCGCCGCCCTCGAAACCGTAGTTGCAGCCACCCACGACGGCTGCCGTAGCCACGGCCAGAGCGAGCCTAACGGCCGGGCCGCCAGATGTCCGGAGCGAATGTCTCGACTTCATCGACGCTCTCGAGGTTCAACATGAGCTCGGTGACCGCGGCTAGATCCCGGTAGGTCGCCTGCGTGGGCAACCCGTACCCTGCCTGACCGCGCAGGTCGACGGTCATCCGCTGTCTGGGTCCGTCCCATCGCGCGCTCCGGAGCCTGCCACCCTCGATCACATACCGCAACAACCCCTCGTCCGCTTCATAATACAGCTCCGATCGTCCGGACTCCTCTCGCGTGCCCACGAGCACCGCGGCGGACGGCGGCAGAACCACACCGAGGGCGGCCCACATGAGCGGCGGCGGCGGAACCTGCGCCGCGTCGACGCCGGGCGGCATCCGAAGCTCCCCCTGCACGAGCGCGGCGCTGAGATAGGTATCCCCGCGGGGTCCGAAGAGGTCCAGCCTGGCTTGGTACGGCGGCTCGATGCGGGCCACGCCCTCTCCGTTGAACCGGGCGTCGCCATCGAGGGCCCGCCATTCGAACACGACGCGCAACGGCACGTCGGGCGCCGTCGCCGTTACCGCGGCCACGGCCGTGGCGGGATCGGC
>CAYXJH010000078.1:0-11147 GCA_964465415.1 uncultured Gemmatimonadaceae bacterium | reverse complement strand
CGGCTGGAGGCGGAGAGGAACCTGGCGCAGGCTGAAGTAGTCCGTGGCAACCTCGAGCGGGACCGGGCCGAAGCGGAGCGTGCCCGCGCCGAGCGAGAGGCGGCGCGCGCGCTGGCCGCACAGGGCGTGTCGGAGCGGGCGCAACGGGACGCGGAGCGGGCGCAGCAGGATGCGGAGGCCGCCCGCGACCGCTCGGACATGGAGGCGGCCCGGGCCGGTCAGGTGACCGAGTTCCTGGTTGGCCTGTTCGAGACGGCGAATCCCGCCCGGGCGCCCGGCAGCGATCTCTCCGTGCGGGATCTCCTGGACCGGGGCGTGGAGCGGGTCGATGCCCTCGTGGACCACTCCGACATCCAGGCGGAGCTGAGCCTGACCATGGCGCGAGCCTACCACGCGCTGGGACACTATTCGGAGGCGCTTCCGCTCGTGGAGCGGGCACTGGAGTCCCGCCGGGATCGTAGCGGGCAGGCTGTCCCCTTCGCCGAAGCGCTCGCGGAACAGGGCCAGCTCTTCCTCCAGCTCGGGGACTACGGCGCCGCCGAGCCGCTGTTCGGTCAGGCGCTTGCGATCCGTCGGCACTACCTCGGACCGGACCACCTGGACATCGCGGCGAGCCTGAACGACCTCGGCGTACTGATGCGATCGATGGGCGACTACGAAGCCGCCGAGACCCTGTACCGCGAGGCCCTCGCCATGCAGCGGAGGCTCCTGGGCGACGATCACCTGGACGTCGCCCTGTCCAAGAACAATCTGGGCGTACTCCTGCGCGCCATGGGCGATTACGAGGCCGCCGAGCCGCTGTACCGGGAGGCGCTCGCCACGCGACGGCGGGTGCTCGGCCCCGAGCATCCGAGTGTCGCCATCAGTCTCAACAATCTGGCACTGCTGCTCCGCGTCAAAGGGGATTACGCGGGTGCCGAGCCGCTCTACCGCGAGTCCCTGGCGATGCGACATCGTTTGCTCGGAGAGAGGCACCCGGACGTGGCCCAGTCGATGAACAACCTTGGTGTTTTGCTGCGGGCGATGGGGGAAAACGAAGAGGCTGAGGTCCTCTACCGTGGAGCTCTCGAAATGCGCCGCGAGCTGCTCGGCGATGAACACCCCAGCGTGGCGTTCAGCCTGAACAACCTGGCCAGGCTGTTACGGGACAACGGAGACTACGAGGCGGCCGAGCCGCTCTACCGCGAGGCGCTCGCCATCCAACGCGCCGTCCACGGCCGCGACCACCCGGCCGTCGCGCAGGTGCTGTCCAACCTGGGCGCTCTACTCCGGGCCAAAGGCGACTACGCCGGAGCGGAGGAGGCCCTCTCGGAAGCACTCGAGATACGCCGACAGATCCTCGGTCCCGAACACCCGGATGTGGCCGCCGTCCTCGAGAGTCTCGGCTTGGTGGCCATGGATGCGGGGGCTTACCCGGCCGCCGCGTCCTACCTGGAGGAAGCGCTCGACCTCCGCGTTCGAGCGCTGGGGGGCGACCACCCGGACGTCGGATCGACCCGCGAGCACCTGGACGATGTCCGCAGTCGGATGGCCCGGGCCGACGGCGCATGGATCACGTTCTAGGCGTCAGGCGCGATAGCGTCCAGTCCGGAAGAAGGCGATCACGATCAGGACCGTGACGAACGCGATGACGGCCACGGCTGGATTGTCGACGATCATGCTCCAGCCCTGGGACAGGGTCTCGCCCGACCCCTGACCCAGGACCCCTGAGCCCTGGCCGCCCGCCAGTCCGCCGTACTCGGCACCCCCCTGCATGAGCATCCGGACAGGATCGGACCGGGCACGGTCCACCGCAACCCTCTTGAGGATCTGCGGCAGGCGCCCGAGGCATCGTGGGACCGGCGGGCGTACTCCCCTGTTCAGCTCCGGTCCCGGCGCTCGTTCCTGTCCCGCGCCCGATCCGCCGCGAGTCGCTCGAACGTGGCCCGCTTGCTCTGCGCGCCGCCGTATGCCCGCTGGTACAGCCACTTGGCGTCCGCGTGGGTGACCTCCTCCTGCTCGAACTTGCCCGCCATGTCGCGAAGGTCGTCCACCTCGTCGCGGACCTCGGCGTCCCCATCGGCGTGCGAAGCCAGCTTCTCCGCGACGCGACGGAGCTTGTGGGCGGCATCGGCGAACGCACCCATGGCGCGATCCTCCAGCGCCGCCTCCCGGACGGAAGCCGCTTCCAGGAGCAGTAGCTCTCGCCGGACGTGCGGGTCGACCACGGCCACTGCGGACCGGGATACACGGATGGGAAGCGTCACGGTCCGCTTCTCCACGCCACCGCCCGCCAGGAGCACATACGCGGTCAGCGTGAGGGAGGCGACGTCGACCTCGGCGCCGTCGTCGTCGCGGACGAGGAACTCCATGAGGAGGGAGCGGGGCTCGAGGGCGTAGAGGTCACCGAGCTCGAGGAGGAGCGCGCCGTCCGGCGTATGCTGGCGCGGATAGCGGTGGTGGACGGCGGCCAGGTCGACGGCAGGCGCGGGTGTGACCTCGACCGTCAGGTTCTGCGCGGCCAGCGCCATGAGGCCCTGGATCTCCGCCTCGAATACGGCGGGTGCCTGATCCGGGTTCTCGATGTAGTACGTGCTGCCCCCGCCCGCCTCGGCCAGAGCGCGGAGCAGGCGCTCGTCGTAGTCCTGCCCGAATCCGATCGTCGTGGTCGTAACACCCTTGCCCGCCGCGGAGCCGACCAGGTCACGCAGTTGGCCAGGGTCGGTCAGCCCCACGTTTGCCAGACCGTCCGTCATGAGGACCACCCGGTTCACGCCACCATCGACCGGGGACGCGGCGACCAGCTCCCGGCCCCGCAGCCACCCGCCCGACAGGTTCGTCATTCCTCCGGGTTCGATCATATCGATCCGGGCGAGCAGCTCGCTGCGCACGGCGCCCGGCGAGCGACGGGCGACGGTGCGCACCTCGTCGTCGTAGACCACGATGCTGACCACATCCTCGTCTCCCAGTCGCCGTACCAGCAGGCTCGCCGCCTCCCTCGCCCGTCCCAGTTTGTCCAATGACGCCATGGAGCCCGAACGATCCAGGACGACCGACAGGTTCAGGGGAGGACGGGCGACGGCGGTCGGCGGGTCCCCCTTGATACGGAGCAGCGCGCGAACGAGGTAGCCGCCATCGGCGACCGCCTCGTGGTCCAGCAGGATCTGCGTGTTCATGAACGACCCTCCCAGGTCCGTCCGGCCCTCCATGGGCGGCACGATCGGAAGGTAGGGAGGGGGTGTGACAGTGGAGACGATCGGGCCGCACAACCCTTGCATCCCCCGCGCCCTTCTGACAAAGGGGATGCGGATGGACATCAAACGTTGGCTGTTCGGACTTCACGCGGGCGGCACGCCGGTCACCGATGCCGGGCTGGCCGTGCTGCGGATCGGCGCCGGTCTGCTCCTGGCGTTCCTCACGGCATGGGAAAGGTGCCGCCCCAGGATGGATTCATCGGTCGCGTGGGCGGCCTGGGCTTCCCGGTGCCGCTCCTCTTCGCGTGGCTCGCGGCGCTCGCCGAGTTCGCGGGCGGCCTCCTGCTCGCCATCGGCTTGCTGACGAGACCGGTGGCCGCCCTGATCGTCTTTCACTTCCTGGCGGTGATCTTCATCGCCCACGCGGGCGATCTGCTGGACGCGCGGGAGCTGGGCATCATGTTCGGCCTCACCGCCTTCCTGCTGGCCTTGACCGGACCCGGCCGGTACTCGGTCGATGCCTGGCTAGGCCGCCGGCTGGCCGACGATCGGAGCCGGGGCCGGTAATCAGCCCAGCCAGCGCAGGCCCAGCACTCCGTCGCTGCGATAACGGCGGGGCCGGCGCAGCAGCGACCGGGGCGGGTCGGCCGACTTGAGCGCGTCCGCCCCGCCCGGTGCCTGTCGGGCGCTGGGGACGTCGTGCCCGTTCGACGCCGATTCGGGAGATCCCGACTCCGCGGACGGACGATCGTTCTCGCGAGGCCGCCGGTGTCCGGGGAAGATCATGAACATGGGCATAGTGCCCTCCTCTGTTTGGCGACGACGTGTCCGGAGCGGCCCGTTCCGCGCCGGTGTTCTCGACGCCGCCAGAGAGGGGAGAATCGCGCCGTCGCCGCCATATCTGCTATCTCGTTGCAGTGAAACGAGTTATGCCGCATCTTGATGCGAGCGGAACGCCGTGGGCTGTTCATCTGCGGGACCGCCGGTTGCGAAAATGGGACCGGCGGTGGGGGCGGCGGTGAAAAACGCACGATCGCCTCCATCGGCGAGCCCGGATGTCGAGTTTGCCACCACAGGGGTGGCGAAAGGCACACCCGTTCGAGGCGGGCGGCGGTCGTTCGTGCGTTTGGCCACCGTGGAGGGTGCAAACTCGACATCGACCCTCCGGTCACCCGGCCGTTGTGCGTTTTTCCCCCCGTTGCGGACCCAGGGTGAACCCGGACGAGCCCCGATTCAAAGCTTGACCGTCCGCATTCCGAACCGAGATCATCCTGTTGGCGGATCGCAGTCCAACCCTGGCACCGCAGAGGGAGGCCACCATGTCCAGCGACCGGTTCCGTGTCGAAGCGACGGCCCTCAACATCCGATCCGAGCCCACTGTGAACAACCGGACGAGATTGGGAGTTCTTCCGAATGGCCAGGTCGTGACCCGGCTCCACGGTGCTCCGGACGATACGTGGTGGCGGGTGTCGGGCAGCCTCCAGGGCGCCGCAGTCGAAGGCTGGGTCGCGAGCCGTTACCTGAAGCCGCTCGGTGAATCCAGGGAACCGGAACGAGTCGGGAGCGTGGAGGAGGTCCATCTCCATGAGAACAACCCGGCCGTCCGCCGCAACGTCGCCGGGCACCAGGCGTTCCCGCTGGGCGAACCCGACCGCCCCGCCCGTGCCGCGGACACGCCGGCCGGCCGGGTGCGGGAGCTGGCGCGGGTCATCGATTGGCTGAAGGTCGACGAGAGCGCCCGTTACCAGTCGGTGGGCAACACCACGTTCTGCAACATCTACGCATACGACTACGCGTACGTGGGAGGCGCTTACCTGCCCCGTGTGTGGTGGACGCAGCGCGCGCTCGCCAGGCTGGCGTCCGGGGAGGCCGTGGCGGCTCGGTACGCGGACACCGTGAGCGAGCTGAACGCGAACATGTTGTACCAGTGGCTGGTCGACTACGGCCCCGACTTCGGATGGAGTCGGACCTTCGACCTCAACGAGTTGCAGGACGCGGCCAACGAAGGCGGGATCGGGGTGATCTGCGCCCAACGCGCCGACCTGAACCGGTCAGGCCACATCGCCATGGTCGCGCCCGAAGGCGAAGGCAACCGCGCGGCCCGGAACGGGGGCGCCGTCGTCCGTCCGCTCCAGAGCCAGGCCGGCAGCCAGTGCTTCCGCTATGGAACGGGTGCGCAAGCGTGGTGGACCCGGGCCGGTCCGTCGGGCTTCGGCGCGTTCGGGCTGTGGCACCACAGATGACGGGACAACGGGGAGGAGGACCGTTCACGGCACCCGCGCGGCCGCGGGCCCGCTCAGTTCACCCGGCTGATGTTGTCCTCGGGGTTGCGGTCGATGAGCTTGTTGAACGGATCGACGCCCGCGCGCACGGGCCGCTGGTCGACCACGACCGAGATCCGGTTCGTGCCGCCGCTGATCCGACGTTTCTCCAGGAATAGCACCGCCCCCTCCGGTGGCGCGCCGGCCGTCCGCTCGCCGAAGACGCCGATGTCGACGTGGTCGTCCATGGGGATCTCCTCCTCGACCCCCTCCGGAGACGCCCGATACTTCCGCGCCTCGACAGTAAGGTCGACCCTCCATCGTCCGTCCCCCGTCTCCTCCACCACGACCTCGCTGGCGCGGAGATCCCACAATGTGATGGAGCGGAAGAAGTCATCGACGATCCCGGCGTACCGGGCGGGCACGGCCGGCTCGATGTACGCAAGCAGGTCCAGGGATGTCGGGTACGGTGGCCCCTGGTACTTCCACTGGTCCAGGAACGCCCGGATCCGCTCGTTCAGGGTATCCTCGCCCATGTAGTCGCGGAGCGCGTACATCGCCAGCGAGCCCTTGTTGTAGTGGATGTACGACTGGTTCTCCACCAGGGCGAGGGGCAGCTCGCCGATACGCTCGCCGCCGCGGCCGCGCAGGTAGGAGTCCAGCTCGTACTTCAAGAACCTCCGCATCATGTGCGGGCCATACTCCTCCTCCATCACCATGAGGGCGGAGTACTGGGACAGCGTCTCGGAAAGCACCGTTGCGCCCTGGACGTTGGCTCCGATGACCTGGTGCGCCCACCACTGGTGCGCCACCTCGTGGGCGGTCACGTAAAACACGTAGTCGACGGCGTCCGGGTCATCCAGGCGGGCGATGAACCCGATGGATTCGGAGAAGGGGATCGTGTTGGGAAAGCTCTGGGCGAACCGGGCGTAGCGTGGGAACTCCACGATCCGGACCTGCCGATGCTGGTAGGGGCCGAACTCCCGGGTGAAATAATCCAGCGACCGCTTCGTCGCCTCGATCATCCGGTCCACGTTGTAGGGATGGTCGGGGTGATAGTAGATGGCGATCTCCACGTCGTTCCACTGGTCGGTCGCCACCGTCCAATCGGCGGAGAGGTATGCCCAGAACGGCAGGATCGGCGAGTCCATCCCGTAGTGGAAGTAGCGGCGGCCGTCCTGTTCCCACTCCCGCTCCAGGTAGCCGGGCGCCAGCGCGATCTGATCGGAACTCGTGCTCACCACGGTGCTGAAGTCGATCCAGTCGCCGCCGCCGGAAATGTAGTGGCGGTTCAGGTTCACGCTGTCGTCGATGGCCGGCATGCGCTGCACGGGAGGCAGATCCCGCTTCCGCCGCTCGTTCGGGTCCTGCAGCTCCACCGCCGAGACGTACCCGATGCTGGGCAGGAACTGGAAGCTGTTCAGGAACGTGCCGTTGTGGACGACGTTCGTGTTCGACCCGTGGTTCACGAAGCCCGGGGTACGAACGGCCAGGTCGAACCCCAGGTTGAGCGTGCCACCGGGCGGAAGCGGCGTCTCCAGGGCATAGATCCCGTAACCGAGGACCGTGTCCAGCACGGCGGCCGCGCCACCCGGCACGGTGAGCGTACGGACCTGGACGTCCGTGGGAATCGTGAGGTGCAGTGAATCGATCGCTACACCCGTCCGGTTCTCGAGCCCGTAGGTGCCCCGGATGTCCACTTCGCGAACCTCGGGGCGGATGTCCACTTCGGTGTACACGGTGGTGATGCGGGGTTGGGCGATCCCGGCGAACCGTCGATACTCGCGCTCGTAGGAGGCCTGCCGGTCCCGCTGCGTGTTGGGCGGCACGTACTCGTTGAGGACGTTGGTGTTGTAGAAGATCCAGCCACCGAGCACCAGGAACGCCATGGCGGCGATCGCGAGCGTGGAGGCCGACTCGCGCCGGAGCCGCCGTCGCGCCAAACGGAGGCGAAGGGCCCACGCGGTCTCCTTGCCACGCACCCACAGCAGGTGGACCGCGGTGAGCAGGATGACGGCCGCGGCGCCCCAATACGCGTAGAACCACGCGGTCGGGGCGAGGAAGTGGCCATAGCCGTTCATGTCCGAGTACGGCGCTGGGGGCGAGCTGGCGTAGATGTAGAGCCGGTGCTGGAAGTCGAGCGCCGCCATGGCGGGCTGCGCGATGAAGTACAGCACCAGGACCAGGAACCCGACATACTTGTTGTTGGTGATGACCTGCGCTGCCAACGCCAGGACCGCGATGTAGAGGAAGGGCACCCCCACCATGAACCCGAGACCGAAGGCGTAGAGGCCGGGCTGGACATCGGTGTACCGGTGAAACAGCTGGACCGTGATGGTCGCCAGCGCGCCGGCCAGAAGGACCAGCACCATGACGGCCACCAGGGCGATCATCTTCCCGCCCCACAGGACCCAGTTCGGTACGGGCAGCGCGTCCATGATCTCGTCCAGCTTCGCCTGCCGCTCCCGGAAGACCAGCTCCCCGGCGTAGAACGTCAGGATGATCAACAGGAAGAGCAGGAAGGCCTGCTCGATCGCCGTGATCATGAGGTGCGTTCGAAGCTGGACAGGCGTGCCCGCCATCTGCTCCACCATGGTGGAGGCGCCAGCCACGTTGAGGATCCCCATGACGAGGATGATGAGGAACGGGACGCTCCGTACCACGCCCCGGACTTCGAAGCCCGACTGGCGCGCCAGCTGACGCCAGGCGGCCGCACGGCCGAAGGACGGCCGTGGAATCGGCTCGTGCGCAAGACCTTCGCGTGGCGCCCGCGCAGGCTCCCCATTCGAGGTGTCGGTTGGCTTGCCGCGACGGTGCCGCCGGAGCCAGCCCGGCGCCGGCGAGGGCTCCGCGGTCAGCGTGAACCGGATGTAGGTCAGCGCGAAGATGCCCGCGGCCACGCCGGACCATAGCAGGCGGTTCCAGAGCAGCGGACCGTCCATCGGCAGGAGGCTGGTGTTCCGCTCGATCGTGGTCCAGTACTTCGTCTCGACCCCGAACGCCGCCAGACCGAACG
This sequence comes from uncultured Gemmatimonadaceae bacterium, assembly GCA_964465415.1. GTDB lineage: Bacteria > Gemmatimonadota > Gemmatimonadetes > Longimicrobiales > RSA9 > SLCC01. The sequence goes on along the minus strand of CAYXJH010000078.1, from coordinate 2,697 downwards.
GGTCGATGAACGTCGCCAGGCGCTCGTGCTCGATGTCTGTGAGCATCGTCATGGCCAGGATCCAACCCACCAGCAGCGCTATGAGGCCGAGATAGCTGCCCATCATGCTCCGCGTCAGCGTGGCCAGCCCGAAGAAGTACGCGCTCATGAGAAGCAGATTGGGGAGGACGAGCACGAGCAGGGCATACAGGTAGGCGTTGGGCATGAACGGCCCGATGCGGTCCGGGTCCAGCCAGGGCATGGCCGACCCGATCATGACGGCCAGCAGGACCGCCACCATGACCAGCGCCGCGATCACGAACGCGCCGGCGAACCGGCCGAGGACGTAGTCGCGTTTGCGGACCCGGGTGGTGAAGAGCAGGCCGGCGGTGCCGTGCTCCTCGTCGCGAAGCACCGCGCCCGCGACGAACGCAATGACGACGAAGTTGGCGATCATGCCCATGATCAGGACGACCTGCATGATCACGAAGGGCGCGTTCCGGTTTACGTTCCCGATGGCGCCGCCGATCTGTATGGCGTCCGTGGTGATCGCGCCGAACGTGAGCAGGAACAGTACGATCGCGCTCAGCCAGAAGAGCGCCGAGCGGAGGTGATAACGCACCTCGAACCGGAGGATCTCGGCTACCATGTGCTACGCCGCTTCCGCGGACGATTCACCTCGTGCATCGCCCAGCGCCGTGAAGTACACGTCCTTGAGGTCGGGCTGCACCGGCTCGTATTCGGGACCCGGCCGGCCCTCCGCGTGCACGTGCACCACCGTCCGCCCCTCCGCCAGGTGCGTCGAGATGACGCGGCGCTCCGCCTGCTCCCGGGCCAGGGCGTCCCGGTCGATCGTCCGCTCCCACACCTTCCCCTCGAGCGACGCCACCGCGGCCCGCGGCGCCCCCTCGAACAGCACCTGGCCCAGGTCCAGGATCGCCATCCGACGGCACAGGTCGCTCACGTCCTCCACGATATGCGTCGACAGGAGCACGACCACGCTCTCCCCGATCTCCGCCAGCAGGTTGAGAAACCGCATCCGCTCCGCCGGATCCAGCCCGGCCGTCGGCTCATCCACGATCACCAGCCGCGGACTGCCGATGAGCGCCTGCGCGATCCCGAACCGCTGCCGCATCCCGCCGCTGAACGTGCCGAGCTTCCGCTTCCGAGCGTCCCACAGGTTGGTCTGGTGCAGGAGCGCTTCGACCGCCTCCCGCCGCTCGCCCCGGGACGTCAGACCCTTGAGAACCGCCAGATGATCGAGGAACGCCTCTGCCGTGACCTTCGGATAGACGCCAAAGTCCTGCGGCAGGTACCCCAGGACCTCGCGGACGCGCGCCGGCTCGCGCAGCACATCGATGTGGCCCAGGAAGACCGCGCCCGCGTCCGGTTCCTGGAGCGTCGCGATCGTACGCATCAGGGTAGACTTCCCCGCCCCGTTCGGACCGAGCAACCCGAACATGCCCGTGGGAATGTCGAGGGTGACCTCACGCAGCGCTTGCACCCCGCCCGGGTAGGTCTTCGACACGTTCACGATTCGCAGCTCCATCACCGCCCTCCGTGCTCCGGGTATAGGAATGGAGCAAGATAACGATCCGAGCGCGGGGATGAAGGAATCCCGATCAGGGCTGGCAGGCCCGATACCCTACCGAACTCGCCAGGTGGCGGACACCACGGCGTAATGGAACGCTGCAAAGGTGTACACATCCGTCACGTCGGCGCCGCCCTCGACCAGACGGTAGCCAGCTCGGAGGGTCCAGCGGTCGGCGACGTCGTAGCCGATCTTGATGGCGGCGTCCTCGGCGCGCCCGGGTCCGCCCGCGATGGCGTCGACGTCGATCCCCAACGTCCACGGCCCGCCGAGGCGCCAGTCCAGGGCGAGGTGGAGCAGCGGCACGAAGCCCAGGTCCGTCTTCCGGCTCGATGTCGAGCCCTGTTCGAGGCCGATCACGGCGTCGCGGACCTTGGCGGTGAACCCGATCCAACCGGTCCAGCGATCGCCATCGCGGATGCGGTAGCGGTAGGTGAGGCGGTAGGAGTTGAACGTGTACGTGGCGTCCACGTCGGTGCCCGCCGCATACTCCGCACCGGCGAACGTGATCGGGCCGGCAGGGTCGCCGGTGGCGCGGACGGTGAGCGGGGCGGCCAGGAGGCGCAGCCCGTGCCGCTCGGCGGGGTACCAGGTCAGGTACAGCCTGGCCGCTGGCCACGGCCCGGCGCCCGCCAGGTCTCGCAGGGAGAACCGGGTGGCCGACCCGTCGTTGGGGATCTCGACGTCATTGTAACCTTGCCAGACGGGACCCGCCTCGAGTTCGACGAGCCAGCGGGAATGCGACTGGGCGGCGAGCGCCGGGGCCATGAGTCCCGCTATGACGACGGAGACCACCGCGGCGATGGCCGCGCGCTTTAGGGGTGCCCACATGACGCGTCTCCTGGCCTGGCAGGCGGGGCCGTTCGCCGGAACGGTGCTACCATAATGGGGCGCCTCGGTCGCTGGCGACAGGGATCGTGGCGGGCGGGGCCAGCGCGGTCCGAAAGGCGGGGTTCACGGCTGCTGCTCCTGTGCGTGCCGCCGGTCTCCCGAACGCCCCGGGCGACGCGGAGGCCACCGTGCTCGTCCTGGTCCTGGCCGTCGGACTCGTCCTCACCCTGGTTCTGACCTGGCTGTTCCCGGCCCACGCCGGCCGGCCCGCCAGGTCAGAACCAGGGAAAGAGTGT
>CAYXJH010000077.1:4438-11149 GCA_964465415.1 uncultured Gemmatimonadaceae bacterium | reverse complement strand
CCGGGCAGCAGCTCGGCGGAATCGGTCATGGGTTTCTCTCCTATGTCGGTTAGGAGGAGAATATTGCCGTCTCCTAAGTTGTCAAGGAGAAGAGGACTCCGGTGCCCGAGCCCCAGGGCCGGAGTTCGGAGGCCGTGCACTGACGACCGTGGTCCAGGACGCCGCGAATCATCCGGACGTCATCAACTCGATCGCGGCCAACGCCTGCCTCCTCCCGACTCCCGCGCCGAGGGAGGGTTGTGAGACCTCGCCAGGCTGGTGCGCACGCTCAGGCCAGGCTAACCCTTGAAGACCTCTCTCGGTCAACAAGCACAGGAACAGGTTCGTCCTCGTCCCCGGAACAGGCCGGCTGTGCTCCGGGCGCTGATCGACTACGTGCGGCGGGAGGGCCGAGAGTAGGCGAGCCCGCAGCCTGACCGGTGCTCTAACCTCTGTTGTCTCTTGTGGTTCTGCGGCCGGTCGTGAGTGGAATCCGAAAACGGGTGAACCGGCAGAACCCAGGAACGCTGTCCTTACAATATCCGGTTCGCGTCGGATGCCGTGGAGCCGGCCTACGCGGCCCGCGGGCCCGGTGAACCTCCCTGGCGGGGTGGAGCCTCTGGACAGACCTGAGATTCGACACCCCGGGACCGAGTCGCCATCCCTGATCGCCTTGCTGGAGATCGCGCTGGACGAGGCCGCGTGGGACGCATTCTCCAGGGGCTCGGCCATCCGTCGTGCAGCGGACCACCCGCTCGGGCATTCGTTCCATCGCCTTTAACCGACATGGCCGGGCAGTGTTGACGAAGCCACGGTTCCGTCTGCCTCACCCCAGCCATCCGTAGGCCAGCCCAGCAGCCGCGGCCAGCAGCAGTGTGCGGATCATACCCCACCTCAGAAGGAAGAGGGCGCCGAACGAGCCGATCGTGATCAGGAGGGCCGCCACGTCCATCGTCGGCCAGTCCGGCACCAGCAGCCGGAGGCCTGCCGCGCGCATCTCGTCCACGTCCGCGAAGAGGACGTGGACCGAGAACCAGACGGCGAGGTTGAGGATTACGCCGACTACTGCGGCCGTGATCCCGGAAAGCGCGGCGGTCAGCCCCTGCCGGCCACGCAAGTGTTCGATCCACGGCGCTCCCACGAAGATGAAGAGGAAGCAGGGCAAGAAGGTAACCCACGTGGTGAGCACCGAGCCGAGCACCCCCGCCAGCATCGGGTCGACACCCCCCGGGTTCCGGTAAGCGCCCATGAAGCCGACGAACTGCACCACCTGGATCAGGGGGCCTGGAGTCGTCTCCGCCATGCCGAGCCCGTCCAGCATCTCGCCGGGCTGCAGCCAACCGTACGTCTCGACCGCCTGCTGCGCGATGAAGGCGAGGACCGCGTAGGCACCGCCAAAGGTGACCACTGCGGCCTGGCTGAAGAAGACGCCTTCCTGCACCCAGATGCTGCCGGTGCCGACCCACAACGCGAGCGCTCCCACCGGCGCCCACCAGAGGATCAGGCAGATCACGGCGATCCGGAAGCTCCGCAGCCACGAGGGGCCGGCCACTCGCTCGCCCGACGTTTCGTGGCCAATCCCAGCGTCGTCGCCTGCGGAAGCGTGCCCACGGATCACGACGAAAAGGTCCGGGCGCACCCGGCTGCCGAGGTAGCCGATCAGACCGGCCCCCAGGACGATCAGTGGGAACGGCACCTCGAAGAAGAAGATCGCCACGAACGCGGCCGCCGCGAGCGTGATCATCGCCCGGTTCTTCAGCGCGCGGCCTCCGATGCGGAGGACCGCCTGCACGACGATGGCGACCACCGCCGGCTTCAGCCCGAAGAAGAGCGCCTGGACCAGCGTGGTTTCCTGGAAGCCGGCGTACAGCAGGCTGAGCAGCAGGATCGAGACGAAGCCCGGCAGCACGAACAGGGTGCCGGCGACCAAGCCGCCCCGGACGCGGTGCAGCAGCCAACCGATATAGGTGGCGAGCTGCTGCGCTTCGGGGCCTGGCAGCAGCATGCAGTAGTTGAGCGCGTGCAGGAACTGGCTCTCGCTCACCCACCGCTTCTCCTCGACGAGGATGCGGTGCATGACCGCGATCTGTCCTGCCGGCCCACCGAAGCTCAGCAGCCCCACCCGTACCCACGTGCGCAGCGCCTCGCGGAAGGGGACTGCGGGCACCGTCGCGGTCCTCGAGCCTTCGTCCACGCTGCTCATTCCGATCGGAGTTGTTCCACATCGGTGAAGAAGGTGCGGCTGTACCAGAGCGTGACCAGCGTGGCCGTGATGGCGACCGAGGAGGCCAGCATGAACATCACGACGATCTGGTAGCGAACCGCCTTTCACATCCCACGAGCATCAGCGGCTCCCCCCGCCACCTGGTTACGAGCGCACCTTCTCCATACTTACGCACGAAGCGTCGCGTCCGGACAGGCTCAGGGCTCCAGGCCTTCGATGCGGTGCGCTTCCCGCTCGTCCACCGGCACGTCCGCCGGGCGGTAGAGGATCACCCGCACCCGCTCGAGCGTGACCAGCCCGCCGCCGATCATGCCGTCCAGCTCCGGCAGCACCTCCTGGATCCGCTCCTCGGTATCCACCACGTCGAGGATGATGGGCATGTCCAGGGAGAGGCGGAGGATCTTCTCCGTGTGGATGACGGCGCTGGCGCCGAACCCGGCGGCCCCTCGGACCACGGTGGCGCCGGAGAACCCGCGCTCCCGGAACAACAGGAGGAGCGCCTCGTGGAGGGGCTTCCCCTTGTGCGGGCCCTCCAGGCAGCGGTCGCTCTCCCCGATGAAGATGCGCATGAGCGTGCGCTCGCCCTTCAACCGGTGCGGCATGGTCCCCTCCTCCTCATAGCATGGCGCGGCCGAGGATCAGGCCGGCGATGAGGCCAACGATCCCGAGCCCGAGACTGGCGGCGACATACGCGCCCGCGCGCCCCCGCTCACCGGCGGTGATGAGCATGGCGGCCTCGTACGCGAAACTGCTGAACGTGGTGAACGCACCGAGGAAGCCCACTGCGAGCAGGGCCCGGATCGACGTGAGCGGTCCATGGGCACCCAGAACGGGGAGCAGGAGGCCGAGAACGAACGAGCCGACCACATTGACCGACAACGTACCCCATGGGAAGCTGGGGCCGACCCTGGCATGGATCGCCCCGCCGAGCCGGTAACGGGCGTACGTGCCGGCCATCCCTCCCACGCCGACCAGAGCCACCAGCACTGGCGTGCTCGACACTCGCGGATACCTTCCTTCCCTTCAGAACGGCGCAACCTGCTCAGGGCAAGATCGGGCGGGACCCGTTCCGCGGCAAATCATCCGATGGGCGATGGCGATGGGACTGTGGATCAGCGTGGGTGGCGGGATCGGGGCCATGGCCCGCTTCGCCCTGGGCGGCTGGGTGACCACCTGGGCGTACGCGGGTTTCCCCTGGGGCACGTTCCTGGTCAACGTGTCCGGGTCGCTCCTGCTGGGCTTCCTCCACAGGGCCCTCCCCCCGGCAACGGCTTCGCCCCGCACGCGCGGCTTCCTCACCATCGGCCTCTGCGGCGGCTACACCACGTTCAGCACGTTCGACTTCGAGACGTTCTCCCTCATGGACGAGGGCAGGTACGCGCTGGCGGCGGCGTATTCGCTGGGCAGCGTGGCTACCTGCATCGCGGGCGTCCTCGTGGGGATACGGCTCGCCGCCAGCATCACCGGTCGCCGGTCGCCGCGACGGTGAGGGATGTTCGATCCGCTGGAAGCAGCGCTCACGCGGTGCCGTAGGTCACCCCATGAGCGTGCGGCGGCGAGCCTCCTCCTGCGGCTCATCCTGTTGGCTTCCCACGAGTTCGTCGGTCGGAGCGTTCGCGGTCGCGCAGAGCACGGGTATCGTGTGCGCTGTTGTCGCCGGGCAGGACCCGGGTGACTTCACGGTTCGCGCGCCGTGAGGCGAGTCAGCCGGTGCCGGGGGTCGGCTCGACGCGCGGGCCGCCCGATAGCGAGTCCACCAGCTCGTTGTGGCGCTCGGCCAGGGCGCGGCATTCCTGCCAGCTCGACTGGAGCGCTTCCGCCCTTTCATGCCAGTCGCTGACCGACTCGTTGTACGCGTCGAAGACCTCGAAGTAGGCATCGAACTCGGCGGCCGGGACCGTCCGCTCGTCCGACTCGTAGGCATGCACGGCCGCTCGAAGGGAGTCGACCGCGGCCTCGTGCGCGTCGAATCTCGCCTGCTCCGCCGCCAGGTCTTCCGTGCAGCGGGAGACCGCGGCCCGCAGCTCCTCCACCTGGGAAAATGCGGGCGGACCGTCGGGGTCGGGAGCATCCCGATCCCCGCTCCGGGTCAGCACGACGCCGGCCACCAGCGCCACGATCAGCGTTCCGGCCAGGGCCGGGGCCATCCATCCGCGAGTCGGGATCATGAACTGTCCGCCACCATCGTATGCTCCACGGAGTGCTGCGCACCGCTTCGGGGGCCATAGGATAGCCGGATTCGCGGATTGCTTCCAGTTCGCCACGTGCCGGTGAAGCCAGCCGGGTCCGGTGTCGTTCTCCGTTGACACCTTCCCCGGGACGACCTACCGTTCCAGGTCCCTGCAGCAACCCCGAGCCACATGAGGGCGGACCGGAGCATCCCGCGATGCGGCAGACGATCTTCGAGCGCTACGGCGGATTCGCGCGAATCAACCGGATCGTCTCCGCCTTCTACGACAAGGTCCTCGAGAGCCCCACGCTCAGCCCCTATTTCCAGCACACGGACATGCGGCGGCTGATCGACCATCAGACCCGCTTCGTCGCCATGATAACGGGCGGCCCCGCCAGCTACACGAACGATCACCTCGAGCGCGTGCATGCCCACCTCGCCATCACCGAGGAAGCGTTTCACGAGACGGTCGCGCTCCTCACCGAGACCCTCGAGGACTTCGATTTCGCGAGCGACGACGTCCAGGAGGTCAGGGACGAGTTGATGAGCCGCAAGAACTTCGTCGTGTCGCGCATCCGCCCGTGAGCGCTCCGCGCGATACGGACTCCGGATCCTCGCCCGATGCGGACGCCCTGACGCACCTCGTTCGCACCCTCTCCTCCGGAATCGCCGTGGTGCGATCCAGTGATTGGGCCGTGACGTTCGAGAATGCGAGCTTCTTCAACTGGTTCCCGCCCAACGAAGACGCGGACGAGCCGGTGACCCGTCGGATCCCAGCGCTGAAGACGGACCGTGCGCTGGCCCGCCTCGCGGAGGGGCGGACGTTCGCGTTCGAGACGGAAGCGCCGGCTGGAGGTCGTAAGCTCCCTGTCGGCATCGAGCTTCGCACGCTGGGCGAGGCGTCCGCAGGTCAGATCGTCGTGGAGTGCCGCGACCTGTCCAAGCAGAAACAGGCGGAGTACATGCTGGAATCCTACTCCCAGATGGCCGAGCGGAACGCGCGGGAGCTCCAGCGGGAGAAGGAGCGGGCGGAGAAGCTCCTTCTGAACGTGATGCCCCGCTCGGTATACGAGGAGATGCGGGAGTACGGCACGGTGACCCCGCAGCTGTTCCAGGATGTCACCATCCTCATGCTGGACTTCGTCGGCTCGACGGAGATGGCCGTGTCCCGGGACCCGGTCTCCCTCATCTCCCAGCTGAACGACATGTTCATGGTCTTCGACCGCATCGCCGAGCAGTTCGGCTGCGAGCGGATCCGAACGGTCGGGGACGCGTACATGGCCGTATCCGGACTGCCCGAGCCCACGCCGGAGCACGCGCAGAACGTCGCGCGCCTGGCCCTCCGGATCCTGCGGTACATCGAGCGTCGGAACCTGGCGCACCCGGAGCCGTGGGAGTGTCGCATCGGCATCAACTCCGGAGCGGTGATCGGCTCGCTCGTCGGCATTCAAAAGTACGTCTACGACATCTTCGGGCCGGGGGTGAACCTGGCCGCACGCATGGAGTCGCTATCGGAGCCGATGCGGATCACCGTGAGCGAGAATACGGAGCCTCTGCTCAGGGATGACTTCCAGGTGACCGATCGCGGCACTTTCGAGGTGAAGGGGTTCGATACGGTTCGCCTGTTCTTCCTGGAGCGGGAGCTGCCGCACGCCCGCGGATGAACTCGGCGCCGAAATCCTCCCAGATCCGGAACCCGCGCTCAGCTCCTCGTCTCGCCTCAGGCGGGTTGGGACGACGTCGAGGAGGGCGCCGGCGCCGAGGGCGGTGACGAAGAGCCCCCGACCCTCAAGCCTCCACGCAGCACACCCCCTTCGACCACCACCATCCGCGGTGCGGTGATGTCACCGCTGACCGACCCGGTCTCGCCGATTTCCACCTTGTGCTCCGCGGTGATTCCCCCTTCCACCTCGCCGTGAACCGCCACCGCGCGGGCGAAGATGTTGCCCCGGATCCTCGCCCGGGGCGCGATGACGAGCGTGTGCTCCCGGAGGGCCACGTCACCCTCGACCTGGCCCGCGATCGTCATGTCCTCCGAGCTGGTGAGGTTCCCCTTGATGACGATGGACCCGCCGATCCAGGCCGCTACTCGCCGCTCCTCGGGCACGTGACCCCCGACCATCTCCCTACGACGCGCCTTCCCGCCGTCGTCCGATTCCCGTGCGTCTCTCCCGAACATGTCCGGCTCCGAGTCTTCCAGGCGAAGGTTGGGGATCCCTCGAACGGGACCCCGTGGGACCGATAACATGCCCCTCCGAGGCGGGGAAGTCGAGGGATCCTCGGGCTCTGGGGCGCTGCGCCGGGCTCACGCCCGTCGTCACGACCTTCACGTCGCCCT
>CAYXJH010000077.1:0-4338 GCA_964465415.1 uncultured Gemmatimonadaceae bacterium | reverse complement strand
GGCCTCCCCAAGGGTGACCGCCACGCCGGCCTCCTCCAGGTCCCTTCGGACGGATTCGTCCGACCCAGGGTCAACCGGCCGCGTCAGGTCCCAGAGCACGACGGTCCTGAAGCCGGCCGCGGCGGCGTCCTCCGCGCTCCACTTCACGCAGTAGTCACGGGCGAGACCGCACAGGACCACAGTCCGGATCTCTCGGTCGGACAGGTAGCCGGCGAGCCCCGTGGCCGGTCGCTCGCCGTCGGGGTTCCAGTTGTTCCGGAAGCCGCTATACGAGTCGGTCCTGACGTCCGTGCCCTTGCGGATGACGGCGGAGACCCGGTCCCACGGGATGGCGGGGTGAAGCGCCGCCCCCTCGGTCCCCTGCACACAATGATCGGGCCACAATGTCTGCTCATGTCCGTGGACCTGGATGGTTTCCAGCGGCGTGCGTCCCGGATGGCTGCTGGCGAACGAGACATGCCCCGGGGGATGCCAGTCCTGGGTCGCCACGTACAGGCCGAACGGGTCACGATCCACCAGACGGCTGACCGGTTCCAATATGGCGTCGCCACCCTCTACCGCGAGCGCCCCACCGGGGAGGAAATCGGGTTGGATGTCCACCAGGAGGAGCGCTGTCGTCGTCGGATCGAGCTCGAGTGCGTTCGTCACCCCGCCGTCCGCTCACCCGGCGACCGGCCCGGCTCGGAGATCTTCTCCACGGTCTTGCTGACCGCGCTCGGATCGTCCGGGCCCACATCGGTGGCCACATCGGCCTGCGCGATGATGCCCACGAGCCGATCCCCGTCCTCCACGACCGGGATCCGGCGCACCTGCGCATGCCGCATGCGCTCCATCACGTCGTCGACATCGTCATCGGGCTCGACCTTCGTCAGCTCTTTCGACATGTGCGCGGATACCTTGCAATCCTCCCCGTGGCCTTCGGCCACGTGCCGAACCGCGATGTCGCGGTCGGTGATCACGCCCTTGAGCCGCATCCCCTCCTCGTCATCGACGACGGGGATCAGGCCCACATCCAGCGTTCGCATGAGCTGTGCTGCCTTGCTGATCGTGTCTTCGGGCGTGACAATCCGGGGGTTTGGTGTCATGATGTCTCGGGCCCGCATGATCCCTCCTAGGTTGATTGTGGCAATGCCGGGCCCGTGCAAACGGCGTTCCCCGCCAATCCGGAGTGCGCCTTCCCTCCACGGAACAACGAGCATGGGACGCAGGAAACCTGAGAAGGGCCGCCGCCGCGACGGCGACCGACGGAGGAAATCTGGCGAACCGCCGCGCGACGAACCCAGGCGTGACCGGGCCGGCGGCGGCGCAGACGCGCCGGGCTCGTCGCGGCTCCTCCTCACCCGGCTCATACGGGAGGGTTCGGTCTGGGACGTCTATGTGGCTACGGCCACCCAGACAGGAGGGCGCACCCAGACCCGCCTGGAATTCGAGAGCGCGGGTCCGGCGCACCGGCGGACACGCTGCTCCCGACCCCTGAGCCCCTCGCTGCTGGAGGCCCTCCACAAGGGCACGCCGGTCAGCCGGGTGAGCCTCGAAGAGGAGCTGACGCTCGCGCTGGGCGACCTGGAGCCGTCCGACCCCACGGAGGACGTGGAGGCTTAGCCTGCAGGCAGAAACTGCGCGGCCAGCCGGGGGCCGGCGCCGGCCTCCTCGTGCTTGAAGTAAACGAACGCGTCGTCCCATGCCTGGGTCTCGATGCGGTCACGCCAAGCTCGCAGCTCGGCGGCGTCGTACCCGGGGGCGCGGAGGCGCACATAGCCCCAGTCCGCCGTGGCGACGAACGGCGTCTCGCCCTCATCCGTGTGAGCGATGCAGAGCGCCGCGTTGAACTCCCGGAGGATGTCGAAGACGGCGTCGTCATGCCACGATGGGTGCCGGAACTCGATGGCCGACCGCACGTCCGGCGGCACGAGGGCCAGCAGCGCGAGGAGCCGCTCCGGGTCCGCCTTCATGTTGGGTGGCAGGCCGAACAGGATGGGTCCGCGCCGAGCGCCCAACGTGCGCGTTACGCGACACAGGTACTCGACCGGGTCCGTCACGTCCTTGAGCCGCTTCAGGTGCGTGATGGCCCGGGACGCCTTGAGCGCGAAGCGGAACCCGTCCGGAACCTGCTCCGACCACTGCACCAGCACCTTCTCGTTCGGCAGCCGGTAGAACGTGTTGTTCAGCTCGACCGTGTCGAACCGCTCCGCATAGTACGACAGCATCCCCTCCGGCTTCATGTCCTCCGGATAGAAGCTGCCCCTCCACTCCTTGTAGCTGAAGCCGCTGGTGCCTGCCAGGATCCGCATCCTGCGAATATGGCGCCGGGGCGCAGCCAGGCCAACACCGGGACCCGTCGTACGCCCCACGTTGCGGAATCCCGGCAGCTCGCCGTATCCTGGGCACTCGCGCTCCCTGCCTCGACCTCGGCGAGCCAGCCCGTCCTCTTCACGAACATGCCCATGACACTCCCTCGAAGATCCGCATTCCTCGTCACCGCAGCGGTAGTCCTGGCACTTCCGATTCGAATACCGGCCCCGCTTCAGGCCCAGGATACCGGCCCATGGGCCGACGCGCGGATCCAGGAGCTCCTCGAGGAAGTGGAGCGCGGGGTGCGGGAGCGTGAGGTTCTGGCCCAGCAGATGGTGGACAAGATCTTCTCGTTCTCCGAGCTGGGGTTCCAGGAGATCGAGACGTCGCGCTACGTCGTTTCGGTGCTCCGGGAGCACGGCTTCGAGGTGGAGGAGGGGATCGCGGGGATCCCCACGTCCTGGTGGGCGACCTGGGGCTCGGGCCGGCCGGTCATCACGCTGGGGAGCGACATCGACGGCATCCCCAAGGCGAGCCAGACGCCGGGCGTGGCGTATCATCGGCCGCTCGTTGAAGGCGCGCCGGGCCACGGCGAGGGTCACAACTCGGGCCAGGGGCTCAATGTCGTGGCGGCCATCGCCCTGAAGGAGGTCATGGAGCGGGAGAACGTTCCCGGGACGCTGGTCCTCTGGCCGGGCGTCGCCGAGGAGCAGGTGGCCACGAAGGCCTGGCTTGTCCGGGACGGGTATTTCGAGGATGTGGACGCGGCGATCTTCACGCACGTGAGCAGCAACCTGGGCGTGTCCTGGGGCGGCGACCGGGGCACGGGTCTCGTTTCGGTGGAATTCACCTTCCACGGCGAGGCCGCCCACGGGGCCAGCGCCTGGCGGGGGCGGAGCGCGTTGGACGCCGTCGAGATCATGAACGTCGCGTGGAACATGTGGCGTGAGCACATGCGTCCGCTCCAGCGCTCCCATTACGTGATCACCGATGGGGGCGACCAGCCGAACGTGGTGCCGAACCGGGCCTCCGTCTGGTATTACGTCCGGGAAATGGACTTCGAGAATATCCGGAACAACTTCGAGCACGCCATCCGGGTAGCCGAGGGGGCGGCCCTCCAGACCCGTACCGAGATGCAGTACCGGATCCTGGGGACCGCGGCGCCCCGTCACTTCAACCGGCCCATTGCGGAAGCGATGATGAGGCACATCGAGACGGTCGGGCTGCCGGAGTGGAGCGAGGACGACCAGGCGCTGGCGTTGGCGCTCCAGTTCGAGATGGGCAGCGATCCCGTGGGTCTCAACACGGAGCTCGATTCCATCCAGGGTCCGCCCGCCGAGCCGCAGAGCGGCGGGTCCGATGACATCGGGGACATCTCCTGGCAGGTGCCGACGGTGACGCTCCGCTACCCGTCCAACATCCGGGGCCTCCCCGGCCATCACTGGGCCAACGCGGTCGCCATGGCGACGCCGATCGCCCACAAGGGTGTGGTCGCGGGCGCCGCGGTTCTCGCCCGGTCTGTCCTGGAGATGTATCTGGACCCGACCATCCTCGCGGACGCCTGGACGTACTTCCGCGACGTCCAGACCGCGGAGCAGCAGTACGAGCCGGTAATCGGCCCGAACGACCCGCCTGCCACGCACCTGAACGCCGGCATCATGAACACCTTTCGCACCTCGCTCGAGCCCTACTACTACGACGAGACCCGCTTCCGCAGCTATCTCGAGCAGCTCGGAGTGGAGTACCCGTCGTTACGGCCGGACCAGTGGGAGCGGGTGCGGGCGATTATCCGGGAGTCACCGTGACGCCCATTCATGAGATCCGTGCATAATGGCGCTGACTTGGTTACCCTGGGTATTGGCCCGCGATGTACTGCTTCTCGGAAGTGACCCTTTTTCGTTATGAGGTCGACGTTCTCGATTGCTATTCTGGTTGTGGCTGGCTTGCTCGCCCCGGTAGGGCAGGTGACGGCGCAGCACTTACACGGCCAGGCAGCCTCGAGCGACACGCTCGCGGCTCCGCCGACCCTGGCGAACCGGTCTTCGG
>CAYXJH010000076.1:0-11288 GCA_964465415.1 uncultured Gemmatimonadaceae bacterium | reverse complement strand
GTGTCCCATCGCGTTCATCATGATGTCCCGCCATGCGACAACGTGACAGAACGTGCCCCCATCCGCGGCCCGGACGAACGTATCCCAGTCCGCCTCCCGACCCGCCGGTAGCGGCCGCACGTCCAGGTGGTCCGGCCGCTCCGTCACAGCGCTTCGACCGTGTCCGCGATAGGACGGAACCGGAACTCCCCGAGCAGTCGCTCGAGGCGGCGGCGGGTGCCGGAGAGGTTGCCGTAGTGGCGGATACGCGTGGTCAGGGGAACGCGAACGCGCGGCTGGTCCGGGTCAAGCTCCCACGGGTGGATATAGAAGGTCCCCGGAGCTCCTCGCCGTTCTGCCGACCGCAGCGCCGTTCGGGCGAGGGCGTAGGGGAGGAGGCGGAAGTAGGCGCCGCCTCCCGCCGGCACCCGGACTCCGGCCACCCTCGCCGTCGCTGGAGGCGCCTCGGCCAGGCGTCCGACCGGCCGCTCGATCCAGTGCGGATCCCGGGCGCCGTTTGCGTATCCGTACCCGGGCCGGCGGATGGGGAACAGGCTGGAGTCGTAGCGGTAGCCCTCCTCGATGAGCACGTCCAGCGCCCACTCGCAGCCCCGCACGATCGAGAAGCTCGGAGCCCTGAAGCCGAGAACGGCCGTCCCGGTAACGTCTTCCAGGAACCGGCGAGTCCGCCGCACGGAAGCGCGGAACGCCGGCGGGTCCTGCTCGGTGACGCGCCGGTGGTCCCAGCCGTGGGACGCGATCTCATGGCCACCTGCCGCGATCCGCCGCACGAGATCGGGGTCCCGTTCCGCGACCCAGCCTAGCACGAAGAACGTTCCGCGTGCGCCGTGCCGGTCCAGCATCTCGAGCAGCAGATCGACGCTCGGCCCAACGCGGCTCTCGAAGTGGGGCCACCGCTCCCGCGGGACGGCGCCCTCCAGGGCGGCGACCTGGAAATACTCTTCCACATCGACGGAAAAATGATGCACCTGCAAGGGGTCTCCCACGGGATCCTGGCCACCGACCACGCTAAGAATGCGCGCTCCCCCCTGATCCGGGAAGAGGGGGGCGTGGGTGGCTGGCGCCTACCACGCTCCCCGGCCGAAGATCACCGTCGGGACCGTACGGATCAGGATCCGGACGTCCTCCACCACGCTCTGCCGCTGGATGTACTCCAGGTCCAGCGCGACCTTCCTCCGCACGTCGTCCAGCGACTGATCGTAGTGCTGGTTGACCTGGGCCCAGCCCGTGATCCCCGGCAGCACGCGCTGGCGCGCCGGGTATCGGCCGATCTCGTCGCGAAGCGAGGCGAAAATCGCCGGCTGCTCCGGCCGAGGACCCACCACGTTCATGTCACCCTTCAGCACGTTGAACAGCTGGGGTAGCTCGTCCAGCCGGTACTTGCGCAGCACCGCGCCCACGGCCGTGACCCGGGGATCGTCGGGCGACGCCCAGACCTGGGCATTGCCGGAATCCGTGCGCATCGTGCGAAATTTGTACAGGGTGAACAGGCGACCGCCATGGTTCACGCTGCGGCGCCAGTTGCCGGCGGGGACCCCCGGCGTCCGACGGTCCAGGCCCACGCGCGTCTGCCTGAAGATCACCGGCCCCGGGGATGTCAGCTTGATCGCCAGCGCGATCAGGATCATGACGGGGAGCGTGAGAACGATCCCCACGATGGCGACCACCACGTTCAGGGCCCGTCGCAGGTTTTCCTGGTCATCGGCGGCCCACCAGGCATATACCGATGCCCTCTTGCCGACCTCGATCGCCGGTGCTGGCAGCGCGATCGGAGGGACGGCACGATGACGCGGTTGCCGTATCGTTGTCTGTTGGTTGGACTCCAGAATCACGAAAATACTCCGCTTGGCTATTCGATTCTTTTCGGAGCGCGACGGACGCTATTTGACGACGCGCTCGACCCGTGCAAGGTCCGTTCGCAGGAGTTGCGACCGGTTGGGTACTACAAGTCGTTATCCTACAGGGGTTTCCTACCGCCAGGCCGGCGGGATGGACACCAACGGAGTGACGCTGAACGACCACGTCTGTTGCGCTGCTGCCATATCCATCTCCTGGATCACGGTCACAATTGCGGCTCCCTTGCTGCCACTACGTCGCGGCGAGTGGTGGGTACATGCGAAAATGGTGCCGCGCGGATGTGGACCCTCGATCTTTCTGCCCTTGTAGTATGGGTATGAGGCCGGGTGGGAGAGCGGCACCCCTTTTGCTCCCAACCGCAGGCCCGGGCGGAATCGCCGGAGTCGAAAACACCCTGACGAGCACAGAGCGGAGCAAAGAAGCGGTCCGAATGGAGAACAATCTTCCACAACATGTCCCGCCGCAGAGCGCCCCTCCGGTGCACGGCTGGGACAATGACCTGTCCGCGCACTATGACGATGCGGACGAAGGCGGTCAGCTCAACGTCGGTCGGCTCCTCGGCGCCGTCTGGCGTCACAAGTGGCTTGTCGTGGCCGTCGCGCTGGTCGGGACGGTCGCGGGCCTGCTGTACGTGCGGAGCATCCCGAATCAGTACCAGGCACGCGCCACGGTGTGGATCGAGCCGCGGCCGGGCACGGCGGGCCCGATCCGATCGGGCGAGCTGCTATCGGAGACCGCGTGGATCGAGCTCTTGCGGTCGTATATGGTCCTGGACGCGGTCGTCATCGAGGAGGGCCTGTTCCTGGGGCTGTCCGACCCCGGGACCGCGGCCGCCTTCAACGGTGTGTCCCTGGCGGAGTCGTTCCAGCCCGGTGACTACCGGCTGGAGGTCGACCGTCGCCGCGGCAGCTACCGGCTCCTCGCCGCGGGTGGCGTGGTGGCCGAAACCGGTGTGCTCGGCGATTCCATCGGCACGGCGATCGGACTCCAGTGGCATCCCTCCGCGGAGGCGCTGGCCGATCATGCCCGCGTCGATTTCAGTATCATACCGCCACGGGAACGGTCGACGCGGATCGCCCGGGAGCTGGGCGCCCGGGTCGACAACCGGGGCAACTTTCTTCGCCTCGATCTTCGCGGAGAATCGCCGGAGTACACCGCGCACCTGCTGAACGCGGTCGCCGAGCGGTTCGTGGACGTGGCGGGCGAATTGAAGCGGGCCCAGCTCGTGGAGCTGACCGGCATCCTGGAAGAGCAGCTGGACTACGCTCAGCGCAACATGGAGACGGCGGAGCGGGAGCTGGAGGGCTTCCGCGTATCGACCATCACCCTGCCGTCGGAGCAGTCGGCGCCCATGGCGGCGGGGCTGGAGATGACGCGCGACCCCGTGTTCGGCAGCTTCTTCCGGCTCCGACTCGAGCAGGAGGAGGTGCGCCGGGACCGGCAGGCGATCCTGAACGCGATCTCGGGTGGCCAGGTCTCGGTGGAAGCGCTGGAGATCGTCCCCGCCGTGCGCAACTCGTCGCAGCTCCTGGCCTCGCTCCAGGAGCTCACGGCGGCGCGGGCCGAGCTGCGGACGCTGCGCTACCGCTACACGGACGAGCACCTCCCGGTGCAGGAGGCTGCGGAGCGGGTGCAGCGGCTGGAGCAGCAGGTGGTGCCCGGCCTGGTCCGTGACCTCGCCGCCCAGCTCGGTGCCCGCGATGGCGCGATCCAGCAGCAGATCGGCGAGGCGTCCCGGGAGATGCAGCAGATCCCTCCCCGGGCGATCGAGGAAGCACGCCTCCGCCGCCAGGTGGCGGTCAGCGAGGACCTGTACACGACCCTCCAGCGCCGATACGAGGAAAACCGGCTGGCCTCCGCCAGCACCGTGCCCGACGTCCGCATCCTGGACCGCGCGAGCCCGCCGCAGAGCCCCGTGGGCGACGAGAAGGCAAGGCTCCTCCTGATGGCGATCTTCGGCAGCCTGGGGCTGGGCATCCTGGGCGCGATCGGCCGTGACCGGCTGGACCGCACGCTGCGCTACGCTGACCAGGTCAGCGATGACATGGGGCTGACCGTGCTGGGCGCGGTGCCGGAGCTGGCGGAGCGGCGTCGTCTACCCGACCGGGACACCATGGCCGAGGCGCTGGAGGCGTTCCGCAGCATCCGGATGAACGTGATGTACGCGTACGGCGCGGCCGGGCCTGTGGTCCTGGCGGTGTCGAGCCCGGGGCCCGGGGACGGAAAGTCCTTCGTTTCGTCCAACCTCGCGCTGTCGTTCGCGGACCTGGGCAAGCGCGTTCTGCTGGTGGACGGCGACGTGCGACGGGGCTCCCTCCACCGGGCCGTCCGGCGGGTGCGGTCGCCCGGGCTGACCGACCTCCTGGCCGGCGAAGCGACCCAGGCGGAGGTGGTGCAGGACACACCTTACGAGAATCTCAGGTTCATCGGGTCGGGCAGGAACCGGCTGACGGGGCCGGAGCTGATCAGCTCCCCGCAGATGCGGTCGCTGTTGTCCGACCTGCGCTCCAGCTATGACGTCATCATCTTCGACACGGCGCCGCTCGGGGCCGGGATCGATCCGTTCGTCTTCGGCACACTCACCGGGAATCTCGTCCTGGTCCTGCGTACGGACGCGACCGACAAGTCATTGGCGGAAGCGAAGTTGAACCTGGTGACCCGCTTGCCCATCCGGATCCTGGGCACCGTGATCAACGGGCTCAAGGACCGTGACCGCGGGCACTATCACCGTTACTATTCGTATCTGCCCGGATACGAGCCACTGGAAGAAGATGCGGCACCGTCGGTGCCTCTGCCGAAGGTAACATCATGATGCTCCGTGTTTCACACCTCGCGCTGGCGACCGCCCTCGCCGTGGTCGGCCCCAGCATGGTGGCCTCACCCGTAACCGGCCAGGCGACGCCGATCGAAAATTCCGATGGCCTCCAGGCCAGCCGCCAGGATCTGACCACGCTGCTGGCGGAGCTCGAGCAGGCGGCCAGGGCAGGGAACCGGGAGGAGCGGCAGGTGGCCGAGGCCCGGGCAGCGCGGGTCCGCCAGCGTCTGGACCAGGGCGATTTCCGGGCGGGAGACCAGATCAATCTCGAGGTCCGCGGCGAGCCCAACCTGTCCGGCGACTACGTCGTGGAGCCGGGGCCGAGCCTCGTGCTGCCGGATGTGGGCGACGTCTCCCTGGCAGGTGTGCTCCGCAGCGAGCTACAGGACCACTTGCGCCGGGAGCTGGGCCGGGTCCTCCAGAATCCGAACGTGCGCACCCGGACGATGATCCGGCTGGGCATCATCGGTGAGGTCGGGTCGCCGGGGTTCTTCGCGATCCCGGCGTCAGCGGTCCTGGAGGATGCCGTGATGACGGCGGGTGGGCCGACCCGGCAGGCCAACCTCAACCGGATCCGGATCGAGCGATCGGGCGAGGTGGTCTGGAAGGACGATCCGCTGCAGGAAGCGATGCTCGAGGCACAGACGCTCGATCAGCTCAATCTCCAGGCAGGCGACCGCATCGTCATCCCTGCCAAGGGAATGCGGCTTCTGAGCTTGCAGGGTATCACGGCCATCCTCGGTGTTGCGGGCTCGATCGCCTGGATCGCATACCGCGTATTCTGAGGGCGCTAGACGACCGCCGCGGAGCGCGACGGGGCCTGGTCCACGGCTTCCTCGTCGACGAAGAGCCGCTGCCAGACCTCGAGGTTCAGCAGGGACCACAGCTGTCGGGAATGGTCCGCCCGCCCGCGCTCATGCTCCGCCACGAGGTGCCCGACCGCGTCGGGTCGCAGGATGCCACGGCCGAGGGCCCGGTCGCCCAGCACGTACTCGTGCAGGATGGGACGGAACGCTCCTCTGAACCAGCGGCTCACCGGCGCCGTCACCGGTCCCCGTAGCCGCCGCGACGACACCTCGCCGGCTGCCGGTGTTCCCCGCAGGAGGTGATCCAGAGCGCGCCCGCGAACATGGGCGGGCAGGGCTGCCGCGAACTCCACCAGCTCATCGTCGGCGAACGGGACATGGCTCGCACAGGCTGCGGCCCGGCCCAGGACCTCATGGGTCGCTGCGGTCTCCGGGAGGCGGACGCGCAGATCGACCGCCAGGAGCTGGGCGAGCTGATCCTGCGCGCCGCTCCCGTCCAGCAAGGGGCGGATAGCCTCGTATGGATCGGTCCCCGCCCCCTGCTCCCTGGCCGAGTCGGTGAGCAGGTCACGCTGTGCCGCCGAGCGGAAGACTGCCAGGTCGTCCAGGTAGACATCCCGCACTTCCGGGGCGCTGTGAGGCAGTCTCCGGGCGAAGTTCCTTGCCAACCGGGACCGGCGGCCCACGGCCTCGGCCGTCCAGCGAACCCCCTTCCGCACGGTGGGCAGGGGCAGGCCCGTATACACCCGTGCCATGCGTGCGGCCGCGATGACCCTCCTGTGGCGCGCCTCCCCGGCGAGCAGCTCTTCGCAGCCGGTGGCGCTGAACGTCACGCCCACATGCTCCGCCGCGATCATCATGGCGTGGTACGTCGCGACGACGGCGGGATCGGGCAGTGGCTCGTCCCGGTGCCAGATCGCCGTCGGCAACGCAGCCAGAATCTCTTCCGGCGTGAGCACGAGCTGGTGGTGCTCCGCCCCCCCCAGCGTACGCGCCAGCGCGCTGTCGACCTCCAGGTCCTGCGCGTCCTGACCCGCGAAACCGACCGAGAAGGTCTGGGGCCGGGCGCCGCCCAGTCCGGCCAGCACCCTTAGAAGGGCCGGGGAGCCGGCCGAGCCGGACATCAGGACGCCGGGTGCGGCGTCGCCGGGAAGCCGCTCACGGATCGACCCCTCGAAGAGGGATTCCAGACGCTCCGCGGCGTCGGCCAGGGATCCCGCAGCGTCCCCAGTTCCAAGGGACAGCCGCCAGAAGCTCTCGAGCCGGACGTGCCCTTCCTGCCATATTACCGCGTGGCCGGGCGGGACCCGGCGGATGCCTTCGAGCAGCGTGGCATCATCGGCGGGGGCGCCGAGCGCGAGATAGGACGGCAGGGCGGCATGGTTGAGGGCGGGTCGGGTCGCGCCGATCGCGAGCAACGCCTTGATCTCGGACGCGAAGAACAGGCTGCCGTCCTGAGCATGCACGTAGTACAGCGGCCTCGTCCCGATCCGATCCCGGGCCAGCGTCAGGCGCCGCTCCGCATCGTCCCACGCGGCGAATGCGAACGCCCCACGCATCCGGGCGAAGGTCGTCGGGCCTCCCGCCACGAAATGGTGAAGTACGGCGTCCCCTGCGTCCGGGCGGTCCTCCCTGGCGAGCATCGGCTCGCCGTGGCCGGGCGTGAGCTTCCTGACATCTCCGTCGCATACCAAGCGGTACCGGCCCGACGGGCTCACGGCCTGGCGATCGCCGGAGGTCAGCCTCACGTGACACAGGCCGATACCCGACCCGACCCAGGCTTCCGGTGCATAGCCGCCGCGCCGCGCCTCCTGGGGCGGCATGCGGCGCAGCCGGTCCTCCGTAACGGAGTCGATCCGGTTGCGCGGCGCTACGATTCCATAGATTCCAGCCATCTGCCACCCATTTCGATTACCACAGCGCCGGTTTGGCGCTCGAAACGCTGACACTGACCCGTGCAGATCGCGGACCATGCGGCGAGGCACCCTCGGTCAGGTGCGGTCATTGTCAAAACATGGCGTAAAATCTGGCTGAAGCGGGCTTGGGGAGGGGGCCGGCTTGTCGCTCGGCGGCACATCGACCTGTTCCGTCGTGGAACTCGGGGAAGCCGGTCAGCTCGTTCCGGAGATTCCGACTTCACGTGCTGAGGACTCCGGCGGCGCAAGCGCGCCCTGCGGCACAGGCGCGTCACGGGCGATCCGGTACGGGGGGTGGGCCGGCGAGGTGAGGAATACGATGATCTCTCCGATGAGCCCGAGCGCGATCGCCTGGACCCCCAGCGCCACGAACAGCACGCCCATCAGGAGCATGGGGCGGTCGGCGATGCCCTGCCCTCCCATACGCTGCACGGACAACACCGCCAGGATCACGGCACCGGCGATCGTAAGCGTGCTCCCAACGAGACCGAAGAAGCGGAGTGGTTTGTTGGTGAAGCGCAACAGGAAGAAGACGCCGAGCAGGTCGAGGATCCGGCGCAGGTAGATGCCCGGCGAGTACACCCTGGGCGTTACGTCGGCCGCGTGCTGGGGAAGCGAGACCTCCTCGACCCTGAAGCCCGCCCGGTCCGCCAGCAGCGGGAAGAACCGGTGGAAGTCTCCGTACAGCGGGACTTCATCCAGGATGCTCGCGCGGAACGCACGCACGCCACACGCGATATCGCGGAACGGCTTGCCGCTCGCGGACAGTACGAGCCTGTGGAACGCCCGGTTCTGAAAACGATTGACCCACGAGTCCGCGCGCGGCCAGCGACGGGCGACGGCCATGTCGGCGCCTCCCATCACGCGCTCGAGCAGGATCGGCACGGAGGCGGGCTCGATGCGCCAGTAGGCCGGTACCGACAGGAGCAGGTCGCCGCTGGCGCGGGCCGCCGCGACCTGGAGCAAGGTGGCCTCGCCCACGGACTGGGCCACCTCCACGACGCGGATCGGGTCGCCCGACTCGCGTAGCGCGCGCAAGCGACTCAACCCCGTGGCGTAGCCTGGATCCGCGGCGAATATGAACTCGAAGCGCCAGCCCGCGTCCTTCAGCGCGGCGGCATACGCGGAATACAGATCGCCGAGCTCGACCGCGCGCTCGCTGACCAGGACGAGGACGGAGACCATGGGCCGCCGATCCGCTTCATTGCGTTGCATGACCATCCTTATCGACTGCTCCCGCCCGGGCCGGTCCTTCCCACTCCCGCCAGAGCGGTAGATTGCCCCCGCTGTGGCGCCGGTGGCGCCGGACGAGCGCTTCACCGATCAGGCCCACCATCAGCAGATATGACGCCACCCCCAGCCACAGGATCCCCGCACCAGGCAGGACCATGGCCCGGGCCTTGTCCGGCTGGAACCATAGAATGGAGACCACGGACGCGGCCAGGAACAGCAAGCCGATCAGCGCGGACGCGAACGCGGCAGCCCCGAACAACCGGAGGGGCTGGTCCTTGAACGACCGTATCATCTTGATGGTCACGATATCAGCCATGACCTTGAGAACACGGGACGCTCCGTACTTGCTCTGGCCGTGCCGGCGCGCGTGATGCCGAACGGGCACCTCCGTGACCCGGGCCCCGGCAATGCCCACGGCCACGGCGGGGATGAACCGGTGCATGTCGGAATAGAGCCGCACCCGGTCGAACAGCTCCCGCCTGTACGCTTTCAGTGAACAACCGTTGTCCCGGATGTCCACTCCGGTGACCCAGCGGATGAGCCGATTCGCCACCCAAGACGGCGCGCGTCGCAACGCCGTGTCCTTCCGGGCGACCCGGTACCCGGCGACCAGATCGTACCCCCGGTCCAGCGTCTCCATGAGCATGGGAATGTCACGCGGATCGTTCTGCAGGTCACCGTCCATGCTGACGACGATGCGACCCGCGGCCTGATCGAACCCGGCTTGCATGGCGCCCGTCTGGCCAAAGTTCCGGGCCAGGCGGATCAGGCGGACCCGGGGATCCTCGTAACTCAGCTCCTGAGCGATGGCCGCCGTGCCGTCGCGGCTGGCGTCGTCCACCAGCAACAGCTCCCAGCGATCGACCCCCAGTAGGGCCTCGCGGGTGACCTCGTACAGCGGGCGGACGTTCGCCTCCTCGTTGAACAAGGGCACGACGACGGAAAGGTCCGGTGACATTCAACCGACCATTCCGCCCGTGGGCGCGCCGTCGCGGCCCCACACGCCTCGTCTGATTGCCTTCATGTTTCGCCTGATCACGGACAGCGGGCCCTGCACGCTTGGTGCCGCCGACCGGCACGCCAGGCCCTTGCGCTCCGCTCCCGGAATTGGCCCTTCGCGTGCATTTCAAATCAGTGACGCGTCGGCCCTGCCGGACGTCGGATTTCAAGCGTTGACGCCAGGGAACAAGCGGGAAGCGGTCACCCATCACCGACTGGCGCCTCCCGGATCGCCGCCGGAAATGTTCCGGTACGGCACAAGGAAATGTAGCGCAATAGCACCAACTGTAGGTGCCCAACCGCAGACAGACGGCATCGCGACACGTAGCGACACCGGCTGCCAATCCGATCCACGGAGCCCTAAGATGACCCACGACACCTCCCGGACCCGGCAGCGTGCGGGCCGAGTTAGGCTGAAGCGGGTAGTCTCCGCCGCGGCGATCCTCCTTGTCGTGGCCACCTGCGACAAGGATCTGACGGGACCGCCGGAGGGGCCGGGTCCGGAGCAGCCGGATGTGCGGCCAGAGGCGCAGATCGAAGGGTCGTACACGGGGGAGGAGGGCACGCCGATCGTGTTCGACGGCACCGGCTCCGGCGGCGAGGGGGCGCTGAGCTACGCCTGGAGCTTTGGCGACGGGAGCACGGGGACCGGCGCCCAGCCGACGCACACCTATGAAGACGACGGCACCTACATCGTGGTGCTGTCTATCACGGACGGCAGCGGGGCGGCGAGCACGCCGGATACCACGGTGGCCACCGTCACGAATGTGGCTCCGTCGGTGACGTTGAACCTCAGCGTCAACGCCCTCCTCGAAGACGACACCGTCACGGCGACGGGCAGCTTCACGGACCCGGGCGTGCTGGACGCGCCGTGGTCGTGGGAGCTGGACTGGGGTGACGGCACGACGGAGACAGGTAGTTCAGGGACGCAGTCGGAGACGATCGCCGGGAGCTGGGCGTACAGGGCTGCCGGGACGTACACGGTCCGGCTGAGCGTGACGGACAAGGACGGCGACACGGGCACGGCAGAGCAATCCGTGAGCGTGAGCGCGCCGCCGGAGGCCGACGTCGGCGGTCCGTACACGGGATACGAAGGCTCCGTGATCGTGTTTGACGGTAGCGGCTCCACCGGCGAGGGCGCCCTGACCTACGCCTGGACCTTCGGCGATGGGGGCACGGGGACCGGCGCCCAGCCAACGCACTCGTACCATGACGACGGCACCTACACCGTGGTCCTGATCGTCACGGATGAGGCGGGCGTGGCGAGCACACCCGCCGCGACGGTGGCCACGATCACGAACGTGGCCCCCGTCGTAAGTCTCGAGCTAGACGTGAGCTCGACCCTGCTCGGCGACACCGTGGTGGCGACGGGAGGCTTCACGGACCCGGGCGTGTTGGATGGACCGTGGTCGTGGGAGCTGGACTGGGGTGATGGTGCGACGGATACGGGCAGCGCGGCGACGCCGTCGGAGACGCTCGCCGGGAGCGGGGTCTATAGGGTGGCCGGCACGTACACGGTCCGGCTGAGCGTCACGGACAAGGACGGTGCCACGGGCACGGCGGAGCGGACCGTGAGTGTGAGCGCGCCGCCGGAGGCGGGCACGGGCGGTCCGTACACGGGCCAGGAGGGGTCGTCCATCGTGTTCGATGGGAGCGGCTCCA
>CAYXJH010000075.1:0-11353 GCA_964465415.1 uncultured Gemmatimonadaceae bacterium | reverse complement strand
GAGTCCGAATTCGAGCGGATACAACAGGTGGGTCAGGATGTACCTGGGCTTGACGATGCGGCGTCCGGGCGCGGTTGATCGTGACGGTCGGAGCCACTATCTTATGTGGCTGGAAAGTGGCCGGGGACCGCAAACGGACGGAACGACCATGAAGCAGGGGATCCACCCGGAGTACAAGCAGGCGACGGTTCGTTGCGCGTGCGGGAACAGTTTCCTGACGCGGAGCACGAAGGACGATATCCACGTGGAGGTGTGCTCCGTGTGCCACCCGTTCTTCACCGGAAAGCAGCGGCTCATGGACACGGCGGGCCGCGTGGAGCGGTTCCGCCGGAAGTGGGCGAAGGGCGATGGCGGGGCGTCGACGGCGGAGGAGAGTTCGGAGGCCGCCGAAGCGGCGACCGCCACGGCGGACGAGGCACCAGCGGCCGACGCGACGGCGGCGGAGGCTTCGAAGGGCGACCAGGCCGAGGCCTGACGCAGACCCGGAGTTTCAGGGTAGACCCACTTGGGATCCGAGAGCCGGGCACGCCCCGGCTCTTTTCGCATGATGCCATGTCAATCGATTCTCAACTTGAACGGGCCCTCGAGCGACACGGCGAGCTGAATCGCCAGCTTGCGGAGCCTGAAATCCTGGCCAGCCCGCAGCGGTTGCGCGAGGTTGCCCAGGAGCACGCGGAGCTGGGGCCGCTGGCCGCCGCGGCGAAGGAGCTGGCCCATGTCCGGTCGCAGCTTGCGGACGCCCGGGGGCTGGTGGTGGCCGGTGGCGACCCGGAGCTGGTGGAGCTAGCGGAAGCCGAGGTCACCGAGCTGGAGGCGCGGGAATCAGCGTTGGTGGAAGCGGCCACGCGGCTGCTGGTGCCAAAGGATCCATTGTCGAATCGGGCGGCGGTGGTGGAGGTGCGATCCGGGACGGGTGGCGACGAGGCGGCGTTGTTCGCCGGCGACGTAGTCCGGATGTACCTGCGCTACGCCGAGTCGAGGGGCTGGAGCACCGAGATGATCGCCGTCTCGGAGGGCGAGGTCGGCGGATACCGGGAAGCCAGCTTCATCGTGCGCGGGAAGGACGCGTACGGGGATCTGCGGTCGGAATCGGGCGTCCATCGGGTCCAGCGTGTTCCGGAAACCGAGAGCCAGGGCCGGATCCACACATCGGCGGCGACGGTGGCGGTCCTTCCGGAGGCGGCGGAGGTGGACGTGGAGATCCGGGACGAGGACCTTCGGATCGACGTCTTCCGATCGTCCGGCCCGGGTGGTCAATCGGTGAACACCACGGATTCGGCGGTCAGGATCACCCACATCCCGACCGGCGTGGTGGTGAGCTGTCAGGACGAGAAGTCGCAGCACAAGAACAAGGCCAAAGCGATGCGGGTGCTGCGCAGCCGGCTGCTGGACGCGAAGCTGGCGGAGCAGGAAGCCGAGCGGTCCCGCGACCGGAAGCTCCAGGTGGGCACGGGAGACCGCTCCGCGAAGATCCGGACCTACAACTTCCCTCAGGGCCGAGTGACGGATCACCGGATCAGCCTGACGCTGCACAAGCTCCAGGATGTGCTGGACGGCGACCTGGGCGACCTGGTTGACGCGCTCAAGATGGCGCGCGAATCGGAGCGCCTGCGCGGGGACGGCGATTCTTGACGGAGGGCCCGTCGCGTCCGCTCGAGTTGACGAGGCTGGCCGCCGCGCACCTGGCCGCCCGCGGGGTCCCCGACGCCCGTCTGGACGCGGAGCTGCTCCTGGCGCACGTAATGGGCATTCGCCGGCTCGACCTGTATCTCCAGTTCGAGCGGCCGGTCGAGCCCGGGGAGCTGGTTGAGTACCGGGAGGTCGTGCGCAGGCGAGCGCGACGGGAGCCGCTTCAGTATATCACGGGTCGGGTGGACTTCCGGGAGGTGGCGCTGTCGGTCGATCGGCGAGTGCTTATCCCCCGGCCGGAGACGGAGGTGCTGGTCGGTGAAGTCCTGGAGTGGACGCGAGCGGTCGGTGAGCAGGGACACGCTCCGGCCGGCGATGCGGCAGCCGGAGGTCTCACGGCGCTGGACATCGGGACCGGCTCCGGCGCCATCGCCCTCAGCCTGCTACACGAGGGCCCCTTCAGCCGGGTGGTCGCCACCGACGTGTCGGCCGATGCGATCGCAGTCGCGCGGGCGAACGCGGAGGCGCTCGGCGCTCTCGACAGAATCGAGTTCAGACTGGGTCCCGTGTGGGCCCCGATTGGCGACGACGAGCGGTTCAACGTTATTGTAGCCAATCCGCCCTATGTCATGGATTCGGAACGCCCCGGCCTCATGCCGGAGGTCAGGGATCACGAGCCTGGGACGGCGCTCTTTGCCGGCCCGGACGGATTGGCGGTGGTGCGAGAGATCGTGGCAGGTGCGGGCCGAAGGCTCTGCCCGGGCGGGCTGCTCGCGCTCGAGGTCGGCGCAGGACAGGCGCAGGCAGCCAGGGTGCTGATGGCGGAGTCGGGATTGACCCGGGCCCGCGCCGTCGCCGACCTCGCGGGCCGGGATCGGGTGGTGGCGGCGGTTCGGGACTGAGACGTTGTTGAACGCTGGAGCACGAATGCACGAAGGCATGCTGGAGAAGGCCCGGGAAGTGGGCCGCCTGCTGGGCCAGACTGACGAGTACAAGGCGTTGCAGCGGGCTCGGCAGCGGCTGAACGATGACCGCGAAGCGGTCTCGTCGCTCAATCGGCTGGCGGAGCTCGAGCGGCAGATCGCGGTCTCGCTCCAGTCCGGTGAGGAGCCGACGGACGAGACCCAGCGCGAGTACGAGGCGATGGCGTCCCAACTCCAGTCGGGCCCGGTGTATCAGGGTCTGGTTGCCGCCCAGTCCAACTTCGACCGACTGCTGCAGAAGGTGAACGAGCAGATGGGGGAAGGAATCGAGGCGGGCTCGAAGTCCAGCATCATCATGCCATCCTGATCCACGCATGCAGCTCGAATCGCTGAGGAGTGGCGTCTACGGGATCCTGGATCCCTTGACCGGCTGGCTGGCACACCACCGGGTCCACCCCAACCTGCTGACCACGCTCGGGTTCTTCACCACCATGGGTGCGGCCTGGGCGTTCCACTCCCACGCCATGCGGATCGCGGGATTCCTGGTGCTGCTCGGCGGGTTCTTCGACATCCTCGACGGCCGGGTGGCCCGGCTCACCGGCTTGGGCAGCAAGTTCGGTGCGTTCTATGATTCCACGCTGGATCGGATCAGCGAGATCGCCGTCTATTTCGGCATTCTCTCGCTATACAACGCGTACGCGCGGGCCGACGGCGATGTCGCCATGATCTACCTGGTCGTGCTCGCAATGGCTGGCTCGCTCATGGTCAGCTATACTCGGGCGCGCGCGGAGGCCCTGGGCCTGAACTGCAAGGTGGGCTTGATGCCACGCGCCGAGCGGGTCGTGCTCATCGGTGCGGCCGCGCTCTTCTTCGGCGCCGCATGGAACGGCCTCGTCCTGAAGGGCGTGATCGTGCTCCTGGCGCTGACCACGAACATCACCGCGTTCCAGCGGATCGTCTGGGTGTATCAGCATGCCCGGGGTGTACCGCTGGACGAGTCCGAACCTACACCGACTGAAGAGGCGCCCGTTGACAACGCCCGTTGACATTCGTCCCGCCGAAGGCAAGCTCGGCGTGCTCCTCCCGGGCCTCGGCGCCGTGGGCACCACGTTCATTGCCGGGGTGGAAGCGGTCCGCCGCGGCCTGGCCCAGCCCATCGGCTCCGTCAGCCAGATGCAGACGATCCGGCTCGGCAAGCGAACGGAGGAGCGCTCACCCAGGATCCGGGACTTCGTCCCGCTGGCGTCTCTGGACCAGCTGGTCTTCGGCGCCTGGGATCCGATCCCGGACGACGCCCTCGCGAGCGCGCGGGTGGCCAAGGTCCTGGAAGACCGCGACATCGACCGGGTCGCCGACTTCCTGAGCACCGTGCGGCCCATGGCCGCCGTGTTCGATCCCGACTACGTCAAGCGGCTTAGCGGGACGAACGTCAAGCAGGGCTCGACCAAGAAGGAGCTGGGCGAGCAGCTGCGAGAGGACATCCGTCGGTTCCGCGACGAGCACGACTGTGACCGGCTCGTGATGATCTGGTGCGGGTCCACCGAGGTTTTCCTCGAGCGTGGCCCCACGCACCAGAGCCTGGAGGCGTTCGAGCGTGCCATGGAGGAGAACGATCCGTCCATCGCGCCGTCAATGATCTATGCGTGGGCCGCTCTGAAGGAGGGCGTCCCGTACGCCAACGGCGCGCCGAACCTGAGCGTCGATTTCCCCGCGCTCCACGAGCTCGCGGCGGCCAACGGCGTTCCAGTGGCCGGCAAGGACTTCAAGACGGGTCAGACCCTGATCAAGACCATCATCGCGCCCGGCCTGAAGGCGCGGATGATCGGCCTGCGTGGCTGGTTCAGCACGAACATCCTGGGCAACCGTGACGGCGAGGTGCTGGACGACCCCGAGTCGTTCAAGACCAAGGAGGAGTCCAAGCTCGGGGTGCTTCAGCACATCCTGCAGCCCGAGCTGTATCCCGAGCTGTACGGTGACATCTACCACAAGGTCCGGATCAACTACTATCCGCCCCGGGGCGACAACAAGGAGGGGTGGGACAACCTGGACATCTTCGGCTGGATGGGCTACCCCATGCAGATCAAGATCGACTTCCTGTGCAGGGACTCGATCCTGGCCGCGCCCATCGTGCTGGATCTGGCGCTGTTCCTCGACCTCGCCTCGCGGGCGGGGATGTCGGGCATCCAGGAGTGGCTCAGCTTCTATTTCAAGAGCCCCATGCACGCGCCTGAGCTCTACCCCGAGCACGACGTGTTCATCCAGCACATGAAGCTCAAGAACACCCTTCGCCACCTGATGGGCGAGGAGCAGATCACGCACCTCGGCCTGGAGTACTACGATCGGCCGTGAGCCGTGCTTCAGCCCTTTTCCTAGCCATCGAGGGTCCGGAGGGCGCCGGGAAGAGCACGCAGGTGCGGCTGCTCGAAACCTGGCTGCGTGAGCGCGGGCATGACCCCCTCGTCACGCGCGAGCCGGGCGGCACGGAGGTGGCGGAGCAGGTTCGGCGAGTCCTGCTAGAAACGGACGAGTTGGCTGCGAAGACGGAGCTGCTCCTGATGCTGGCGGCGAGGTCGTCGCTCGTGACCACCGTGATCCGTCCAGCGCTCGAGGCGGGGCGAGTGGTCCTGACGGACCGCTTCCACCTGTCGACGCTGGCCTATCAGGGATACGGACGGCAGTTGCCGCTGGCCGAGGTACGGGCACTCAACCGGTTCGCCACGGGTGGCCTGGAGCCGGACCTCACCATCGTTCTGGGTGTCGAGCCAGCGACCGGTGCAACCCGCCAGCTGGCCACGGGCCGGGGTCCGGACCGGATCGAGCGGGCAGGCACGGCGTTTCACGCCCGTGTCTGGGAGGCATACGGCTTGCTCGCGGAGGGTGACGACCGGGTGGAGCTCGTGGATGGCGGCGGTCCGGCCCAGGAGGTGGCCGCCGCGATCGTCGCCGTGCTGATCGATCGATTTCCGGAAACCTTCCCCGGCGCGACGGGTTAGACTTATTGTGAGGACTGCGACGGGCCGAGGCGAAGCGAACGGAGGGCGGATGAAGATCAAGCGGACGGTGGCGACGCCCCTGCTGGTGGGCCTGATCGGGCTTGCAAGCGGTGGATGGCTGTTGCAGCAGGGAGTGGATCCCCAGCGCAACGTGTACTTCCAGGCCCGGCTGTTGGAGGAGGTGGTACGGCACGTCTCGACGCGGTTCGTCGACGAGACCAATCCGGACCGCCTGTACCGGATGGCCATTGACGGCATGCTCCACGAGCTGGGCGATCCGCACTCCACGTTCATGACGCCGGAGGATTACGAGCGACTCCGGCTCCAGACGCAGGGGGAGTACGGCGGGCTCGGCATCGAGATTGACATCCGCGACGGCTGGCTGACGGTGTTATCGCCGCTGCCCAACTCACCCGCCGAGCGTGTCGGCCTCCAGGCGGGTGATCGGATCATCCAGGTGGATGGCGAGAGCACGCGAGGCTGGAGCACCGACCGGGCCGTGTCGGTGCTGAGGGGGCCGAAGGGTACGGCGGTATCGATCGAGGTGTCTCGCATAGGGATCGATGCCCCGATCCCGTTCGAGATCACGCGCGGCGAGATCGAGCTCACGGCGGTGCCCGCCGCGTACATGATCGAAGACGAGGTCGGCTATATCGAGCTGACGGTGTTCAGCGAGACGGCGACCGACAGCCTCCGGCAGGCGATCGACCGGCTGCGAGGCCAGGGGATGAAGGCGCTGGTTCTCGACATGCGCCGCAATACGGGCGGACTTCTCGACCAGGGCATGAACATCGCCGACCTGTTCCTGGATCGGCGTCAGCTGGTGCTCGAGACCCGGGGCAGGACGCCCGACCAGAACCACGTCTTCAGGGCGCGCCAGCGTGATGCCTATCCGGACCTCGAACTGGCTGTCCTGATCGGACAGCGAAGCGCGTCGGCGACGGAGATCGTGGCGGGCGCGTTGCAGGACCACGACCGTGCGGTCCTGATCGGCGAGACGTCGTTCGGCAAGGGGTCGGTCCAGACGCTACTGCAGCTGCCGGGCAACAACATGCTCAAGCTGACGACCGCGCGCTGGTACACACCTTCGGGCCGGACCATCCAGAAGCCGTTCGCCGCCGATGAAGGCCCCATGATGGTGGCGGCGGAGGATGACCAGCAGGCCCAGCGCGCGGCGGCCGATGCCGCGGCCAGCGTGGAGGAGAAGTTGGACGAGGGGGTGTCGACGTACCGGACGAGCGGCGGTCGGACGGTCCTGGGCGGTGGTGGGATCACCCCGGACCTCGTGGTGCTGGACACGTTGAGCACGGCGGAGCAGGAGCTCGTCCAGGCGATCCGCGAGCAGTGGGCGCAGTTCGAGCAGGTGCAGTACCGTTTCGCCGTGGCGTTCGCGCGGGAGAACCCCGACCTCCAGCCAGGATTTCCGGTGACGGCGGAGATGTTGGACGCCTACTTCGACGCGTTACGCGCCGAGGGCATCGCGGTGGACCGGGAGGTGTTCGACGGTGCGAGCACGTGGGCTTCGCGGCGGCTGGCGTACGAGATCAGCGCGACGAAGTTCAGCCGCCAGGAGGGGTGGAAGCGTCTGATGGCGGATGACCCGCGCGTGCGGGTGGCCACGGAGGTCCTGCGGGCCTCGAACTCGACGGACGAGGCGTTCGCGATGCTGCCGTCGTACGCGGAGTCGCATGGCCTGACGCTCGGCTCCACGTGGCAGGCGCAGAACCGGTCGCGTTCGCAGCACCCGTAGGCCGGTGGACGTCGGGACCCTGCTGTCGCTGGCGGCGTCAGGGGTCCTGGTCGGATTCGTCTCCGGCCTGGTCGGAATCGGAGGAGGGGTACTCATGGTGCCCCTCCTCTATTTGTTCTATGCCCATCCCAGCTGGAGTGGGGCAGCTCTTGCGCCCGAGCTGCATGCGGTCGTAGCCCACGCCACGAGCCTGTTCGTCATGGTGCCGACGGCGGTGAAGGGGACGTGGACGTATCACCGCGCGGGTGTGGTATCCTGGCGCGTGGCGCTGCCGGTCGCCGGGTTTTCGGTAGTGGCGGCGGTCGCGGCCACGCGCGTGACCCCCCTCATCCCGGCGGGCGCACTCAAGCTCGGGTTCGGCCTGCTCCTGCTGGCGTCCGGGATCCAGCTGCTTCGCCCGCGAAGGCTGGATGGGCGGTCGCCCCCGCGGCAGCACCTCTGGATCGGCGCGGTATCGGGCCTCGCGGTGGGGTTCCTTTCCGCGCTCATGGGCGTGGGTGGCGGCATCATCGCGATCCCCATCCTGGTCTACCTCGTCGGTCTTCGCCTGGAGAAGGTCGCCGCCACGTCCATGGCGATCATCGTATTCACGGCCACCGCCGCGACCATCGGATACGCTCTGACAGGTCCGGAGCACCACATCATGCCGGCCGGCAGCATCGGGTACGTCCATTACCTGGCGGGCCTGCCGATCATGGCCGGCTCCATCGTGGCGGTGAGCTCGGGCGCGAGGGTGAACCAGCGCATGAGCACGCGGAACCTGCGCCTCCTGTTCGGTCTGTTCTTCATCATCCTCGGCGTTCGCCTGGCGGTGGGGAACCTCCAGGTCCTGCCCTGGCTCGGATAGGTCGCGCGGCGCATGACCCACAGCCCACGGGTACCACCCGGCGCCGTCCTGCTGGCGGCGGTGCTCGCCATGAGCTGGGGTGGCCCGCTGGTCCGCTATGCCACCGCGCCGCCTCTCGCGGTGGCCGCGTGGCGCGTGGCGTTCTCGGTGCTGTTCATCGCGGTCATCGTCACCCTCAGGGACCGGGGCAAAGCGATCCGGGCGCTCACCCGACCGGACTGGGCGCTGGCGGCAACGGCGGGGGTCTTTCTCGGTGCTCACTTCTGGAGTTGGATCGCGTCGCTGTCCTACACCACCGTCGCCAGCTCCGTGGTGCTCGTCTCCACGCAGCCGGTGTTTGTCGCGCTCCTCTCGGTGGCGCTGCTGAAAGAGAAGCCGAGCGCCCGGCAGTGGGCCGGCATTACCGTGGCGGTCGTCGGCGCAGGCGTCATCGGATGGGGTAACTTCGCGGGCGGCCCGGAACGCCTGCTCGGCGATCTGTTGGCGGTCGCGGGCGCGGTCTTCGTATCGATCTACTACGTGATCGGCCGAAGCCTGCGGCAGCGGCTCGAACTCTGGAGCTATATCGCCGTGGTCTACGGCGTGGCCGCGGGCGTGCTCATGGCCGCGACGATCATGCACCCGTCCGTCGACGCCGTAGGGTACCCCGGGACCGACTGGCTGGTCTTCCTCGCCCTGGCCGCGGGGCCCATGATGATCGGGCATACCGGCGTCAACTATGCCCTCCGATTCCTGCCGGCGTACGTGGCGAACCTCGCGTTGCTCGGCGAGCCGATCGGTGCGACACTCCTGGCCTGGTGGCTACCGGGCATACAGGAACGCCCGTCCGTCCAGCTGGTGCTCGGTGGCGCGCTGGTCCTCGTCGGGATCGGCATGGGGTTCCTCAGGCGCGCCAGAGAATCGGAACGGCCGGTTCCGCCATGGCCGGACGAGGGGGGCGCGCGCAGAATCGAAGGGGATCGGGAATGACCGGAACGGAGGTAATGGAGGGACACCGTGGATGATCGGACGGCCGCCCTGGTGCGCTTGTCGGCATCGTTGACGGGCGCAGAGGCCGCCCAGGTCGTTGCGATGGATGAAGCCGTGCGACTGGATCCGTCGGCGGCGGAAGAGGTTCTGCTCCAGAGCTACCTCTTCATGGGATATCCTGTCGCGCTGAACGCCCTTGCGCTGTGGAGACGTCGAACCGGCCGGCCGGCGAGCCCCCCCGTCGAACCGGCCGACCCGGAGCTCTGGCGTGAACGTGGGGTTCGGGTTTGTAGCGTCGTCTATGACGGTCAATACGAGATCCTGCGTGCGCTCATGGAGCAGATCCACCCGGAGCTGGACCGGTGGGCGGTGATCGAGGGATACGGCAAGGTCCTCGGCCGACCCGGCCTCGACCTGCGGACGCGGGAGCTCTGCATCGCCGCCCTGCTGGCCGGGACGACGGCGACGCGCCAGCTCCATTCTCACCTCCGAGGTTGCCTGAACGTCGGGGCGTCGACGGAAAATGTGGAGCGAATGCTCGAGCTGGTCGACGATCTGATCGCCCCCGATCGGGCTCGCGATGCGACACGCATATGGGAGCGCGTCCGGAGCCGCTGGCGCGCCAGGGGAGGGTCCTGAGATGTTTATCGACCAAGTCACGATCCGGGTCTACGCCGGGCCGGGCGGGGCGGGCGCGGAGGCGTTCCGGCGGGAGACTTTCGTCCCGAGGGGAGGGCCGTCCGGGGGCGACGGCGGGAGGGGCGGCGATGTGCGGCTGCGGGTGGATGCGCAGCTCGACACCCTGCTGGACTACCGGTACCAGGAGCATCACCGCGCGGAGCGTGGTCAGCATGGCCAGGGGAAGAACCGAACCGGGCGGAGCGGTGAGGACCTGGTGCTGAAGGTGCCGCCCGGCACACTCGTCCGCGACGCAACGACCGGCGAGGTCCTCGGCGAGCTGCTCGACGATGGGGACGAGTTGCTGGTCGCCCGGGGTGGACGCGGCGGTCGGGGGAACGCGGCTTTCGCCACGCCGACGAACCGCGCGCCGCGGGAGTGGGAGCCCGGCGAGCAAGGCGAGGAGCGTCGTGTCACCCTCGAGCTGAAGCTGATCGCCGACGTGGGACTCGTCGGTTATCCCAACGCAGGGAAGTCGACCTTGCTGGCGGCGGTCTCGGCGGCGCGGCCCAAGGTCGCCGACTACCCGTTCACCACGCTCCAACCCAACCTGGGGGTCGTCGGCCTCAGCGACAATCGCAGCTTCACGCTGGCCGACATCCCGGGCATCATCGAGGGCGCTCACGAAGGCAAGGGTTTGGGCCTGCAGTTTCTCCGGCACATCGAACGTACCCGGACCCTGTGCGTCCTCATCCCTTCCGATTCGGAGGATGTGGACGCCGAGCTGACAACGCTGCGCGCCGAGCTGCACGCCTATTCCGAGACGCTGGCAGCCAAACCCTATTGCATCGTGGTGAGCAAGGCCGACCTGGTCGCGCCGGGCGAAGACGCTCCCGGCCCCAGCGGGTCCGCCGCCGCGGACGCGTGGGACACGTTCGTGATCTCCGCCGTCACCGGGGCCGGCGTCGAGCGGTGGAAGGAGGCGGTCTGGGCGCAGGTCCGGCACGATGTCCGCCAGGCCGGTGGGGGAGCGGACGAAGAACCGTGGCGGCCGTGAACATGGAGAGCAGCTCGTTCCGCTCGACCGGACGTGTCCCGCCGGCCCGGCCCCCGCGCGAGGAGTTGGAATGGCTCGTCCACGCTCTCGCCTTGCCCGGTGTGGGCAGCGGGCGTCTCGGCGCAGCGACGCGGGCGGGTGGTGGATCGGGAGCGGCGTTCCGGATGCTGGCCCGGCAGGCCGGTCGCCGGGTAGGTGCGGCGGATGTCCGCCGCGCGGACGGGTGGGCGCGGGCGGCGCTGGCGACCATTGATCGATACGGCGTGCACGTGATAACGCCCGACATGGCCGAGTATCCCTCCTCGTTTCGGCACCTGGCCGACCCTCCGTACGCCTTGTTCGCAATGGGGTGGCTCGAACTCCTCGCAGCGCCGATGGTGGCGATCGTGGGGACACGGTCGTGTACGGCCGCCGGCCGTGACATGGCGGGGCGGATCGCTCGCGGAATCGCGGCGGCCGATGTCACCGTCGTCAGCGGGCTTGCGCTGGGCATCGACGGAGCCGCCCACCGGGGCGCCGGTCCGGATCGGACGGTCGCTGTGCTCGGGTGCGGCGTCGACGTGCCGT
>CAYXJH010000074.1:5061-11403 GCA_964465415.1 uncultured Gemmatimonadaceae bacterium | reverse complement strand
AGGCGAGCTGGCCGCCGCGGCGTCCGGCTGCCCGTCGCCCGAGTCGGCGGCGCCCGCCACCGGGCCGAGCGGAACGGCCGGGTCCGCGGTAGCCACGCGCGTGAAGTCGAGACGCCATCCATCGTCGACGTTCGGCTCGCCGGTGGCCGGATCGATCTCGGCGACGAGCATCGTGAGACCTTCGCCAAGGAAGCCCACGGCGAACCAGCCGGTCATAGGGCCGATCGAGATTGTGCCGATCGCGCCGCCGCCCTCGTGGGTGCCGACCAGGCGGCTGACCTGACCGTCTACACCCGTCAACTCGCCCTGAACCTCGACTCCGGTGTGCTGGAGAACCAGCTCCACCGGGCCTTGCGGGCTCTGGTACAGATAGCGGCCGGAGAAGTTCTGTCCCCATGCGGTGGTGGGCGCAAGCAGGGCGAACGCGAGCAGTGCCTTGGCAACCGCCTTCATGCTAGTCCTCCAGAGTGCGGGGCGCGAAAAAAACGTCAGCGTACGAGCTCGAGGAGCCGTGCCTCGAGCCGGGCCAGCTCGCCGCGGAGCGCGGCGACTTCCTCGCGGAGCTCCTGCAGCTCCGCGGTTCGAGCGTACAGCTCGCGCGTGCGCCGTTCCAGCGCCTGGATCGCGAGCATGTTGATCCCATCGGCGTCAATCGTGGCGATCGTGGTCTGGCTGCCGCCCAGCCCGAAAGCCGCGTGGAAGTCCTGGGCCGTCGGGCCGACGTGGCGCACGGCGGGCTCGTCGTGATAGCTCCAGCTGTGGACGGGAAGCTGCGCGAGGCCGGCGAGCACGGACTCCGCGTCCACCGGCTCGAAACCGGCCTTGCGGTGAACGTCCGAGCTGTTCGTCCACGCTCCGCCGGTGGTCAGGTGGGCGCCGGTCGAGGTTGTCAGAAAATGACCGGCTGGATTCGTCACGCTGTTGTTCGTGCCGAGCCAGACGTGCTGGGCGCGGACCACGAACTGGTTCTGTCGGGTCGCGTTGACGACGGTCAGGGTGGATCGATCGCCATAGACGAAGGCGCCCTGCTGGTTGTTGGTCGAGGCGAAGGATCCCATCGCCGTGGTGTGGTTTCCACTGGCCGTCGTGCTGCTCCCCAGAGCGGTCGAGCCCAGGCCGCTCGCCGTGGTCTGGCTGCCCATCGCCGTCGCCACGCTGCCGCTCGCGACGGTGTTGTTGCCGGCCGTGAGCGAGTTGAAGCCGCTGGCCGTCCCCCCCCCGAGGGCGATCGCGCTGCTTCCGCTCGCAATGCTGCTGCCGAGCGCGATCGAATTGAGGCCGCTGGCCGTTCCGGTGCGGCCGATGGCCACCGCGTTCTCTCCGCTCGCGGTCGTCTGGTTGCCGAGCGCCACGGCGTTGTCTCCGCTCGCGGTCGGCGCCCAACCGGCGGCGAGCGATCGCCTGCCCGATGCGGTCGAGCCGGTCCCGAGCGCGGTGGCGTTCTCGGCGCTCGCAGTCGTGCTCCGGCCAAGCGCGACGGAATGGCTGCCGATATTGGCGTCGTCCCACTGGCTCCCTTCTACAGAGCCGGCGCGGAGCGCCGCCTTCCGTGGATACCAGATCATCCGAACGCCGGCACCGGACGTCTGGAGAAAGTCGCCGCTGTTGAGGAGCCCGGTGAAGACCAGGGTGTTTCGAACGTCACGGACGCCGCCCGCCAGCAGGTACTGCGGATGATCGTCGTTCGTCAGGCCGGAGAGCTGGTTGTGCGCGGTCACGCCGCTCGCCGGCGTGGCCGGAGCCCACGCCGTGCCGGTGTACGTGAGTACCTGCCCCGCGGTGGGAGCGGTGGCGGCGACGGTCCTGCCTCGGAGACGGGTGACCGTGGGGGCGGGAAAGCTGCCGGCCAGGTCTCCGCCGGCCGCGTCGCCGGTCTTGACCGCCTGCTCGTAGCGCACGGCCTGACCCGCTGCGTTGGCGGCGGCCAGTCCGACGATGCGGGAGCCGGCTGCGTCGAGGTTGCCGGCGAGCGCGCGGCCGCCGTCGGCCCGCAGGTACTGAGGGTGGTCGTCCTGATCGAGGCCGGACAGGGCACCGTGTTCGGTCTCCCCGCCGACGAGCGTCGCCGGCACCCAGGCGCCATCGGTGAAGACGAGCACCTGCCCCTCGGCCGGCGCAGTCTCGGCGATCTCCCGGCCATGCAACCGGGTGACCACAGGATTCGGGAAGCTGCCCGAGAGGTCGCCGCCGGCGACGCTCAGCGGATTCCAGGAGAAGCGTACGTGCTCGGCGGCCAGACAGTCGGCCGGCAGCCCCGATGCGGCGACGCGGTAGATGGTGCCGCTTCCGGGCACGTAGCACGCCTGCAACGCGCCGGATTCCTGCGCGCGCGTGAGCGAGGGCGCGGACAACAACGTCGCCACGGCCAGAATCGCCGCGACGTTCCAGCAGCCGCCGGCATTCGCTCGGTGGGCCTCGAGGTGCATGTCCCGCTCCCGGCTGGAGTTCGACTCGCGGCCACGAATCGGCCGCGCTGGGTCGGACCGCTGATTCCCATTACCATACGCACGAGCCGGACAAAGGGGATCACCGGTGGCCCGCGGGTGGCCGTAGGGGTGTCCGGGCCGGTCGAGGACGCAGGACGGCCGTCGGGGGTGTATCTGGGGTCGGTGAAGCCCCCGGCGCCCTGCCAGGTGAGCAGGTCGACCACGGCGGGGTCGTCGAGGAGGCCGCGTCTCTGGAGGGGACTCCAGTCAGTCACCCACCCCGTCGTGCAGCTCAGCAGCCACCCGGAATCCCCCCGCGGGGCTGTGGTGGGGCCAGGGCGGCGGGACGGGGCGGGGGCGCCAGAAGCCGCGGTTCGCTGCGCGGGTCGTCCAGGCGTAGTAGGACCAAGCCCCACCCTTGTGCATGGGTCGCTCGCAAGCGCCGTCCTTCCACCAGGGGGAGGTCTCGACGCGGGGCGTGCCGTCGCCGGGCTGCCCATCGTGGCTCGGATGCCAGCAGTCGGCGATCCACTCGAACACGTTGCCGAGCATGTCGTGGAGGCCGAACGGGTTGGGTGGGAACGATCCGACGGGTGCGGTGGAGCGGGCGTCCCAACGGCTGCCGCAGCCGTCACAGACGGTGTTGCCGGCGCCAGGCTCATCGCCCCACCAGCGGGCGGTGGTGGTTCCGGCCCGAGCGGCGTACTCCCACTCGGCCTCGCTGGGAAGTCGGTAGGCCCGCCCCGTGTGTTCGCTCAGCCAGGCGACGTAGTCCAGGGCGTCCTGCCGGGTCACATGGATGACCGGCCGGTCGCCGCGGCCGAAGCCCGCGTCCTCCGGCCCGGTCGTGCAGCCGCCCGCCTCGACACAGCGCTCCCACTCGGTCCATGTGATCTCGTACTTGCCGAGTGCGAACGGGTATGCGATCTCGGCTTCGATCCGCGGCTCCTCGACCTGCTCGGTCCAGTCGGGGCGCTTCGGGTCCTGTGCCGCGGGCGCTTCGTCGGGCGCACGGCCCATGACGAAATGCCCGGGCGGAATCACGACCAGGACGGGGCAGCCGTCGCAGTCGCGGAACTCGCCATCGGTCAGAGGGCGCTCCGAAGCCGGAATCGCCAGCAGATCGGACACACCGCCGGAGCCGCCGGCCGCGTTCGGCCCCGCCTCGAGCCGGTAGAGGCCGAGGAGCGGTTGGCCGAGCTCGCTGACCTCGAGCGCAACGAACAGGGAGTCGGAGACGAACGCCACCGGGAGGCCAGGGGCATCGAACGTGCCGAGGTAGCGGCCATCGGGGGCCAGGACATCCACATGATCCGGCACGGCGCGGCCAGAGCCGCGACTGATCCACAGATTGCCGGACGGGTCAGCAACGAGCCACTCCACGGGAGAGGTAACCTCCTCGTACCCGACAGCGGCGACAATCTGGTCCGCGGTGATGCCCGCCCGCCGCATGAAGCCGCGGTACGGACCGGCCTCCACTCGGGCCGCGGCCATCTCGCCGGTGACCGGGATCGGCCCGATGTCGCGTCTCATGCTCGCCACCAGACGCCCTTCGACGTAGGCGTCGACCCGGTACCCGGGTCCGTTCAGCACCAGGATCGTGTCTCCCCTCGCCGTCCAGATGAGATCCGGCGAGAAGATCCGCGGCGCTGGTACGTTCATACCCGGCAGGTCCATCGGGACGAGCTCACGCGTGACCGCGAAGACCTCCACGGGGTCGCCCGCACCGGATGACTCCACTACGGACTGCCGGCGCTGATTGCCGGTCGTCGCCTGGGTCACCGCGAGCACGCCGTCTCCGCGAATGGCGAAGCCCGGCCCCCAGTAGCTCACGGGCGCCCGCCGCTCGTTCAGCAGCTGCCCCTCCGCGGACCACCGGCTGATGATCCCGCGCCCTGCATCCCAGACGGCCAGAGCGCCGTACTCGTCCAGCGCCAGTGCCGTGGCGCTCCGGAACTCACCAGGCCCCCCGCCCGCGCGCCCGATCGTGCGGGCGAAGGAACCGTCCGCCGCGAACACCACCACCCGTTCGCTGGTGCCATCCGCGACGAAGATCTGGCCCGTGGCCGGGTCCGCCGCAACGCCCCACGGCATGGCCGTGAGCGCGCTGTCGGGGGGCTGGAGCCAGCCCAGCCGCGCGGGTGTGGCCGGAAAGGGCCGGTCCGTGCCGAGGTTCTCCGCCAGCCGGACGCCGGCCGAGTCGCTCACCACGAACCCCTGGGGGTCGGTGCCATCGCATCCCGCGGCGGCACTGGCGAGGGCCAATAGCAGGCTGACCAATGCGGCACCATGCGAGCTCGCGAGCCGGCGGCGCCAGGCGTCCAGTGCGAGCCAGAGGAACCCGGACATTAGGAAGATGAGGATTCCGAAGACAAGGCTAACCAGCGTGACCCCCAGACCACCCCAGACCAGTTCGGGGCTCACGCCC
This sequence comes from uncultured Gemmatimonadaceae bacterium, assembly GCA_964465415.1. Lineage (GTDB taxonomy): Bacteria > Gemmatimonadota > Gemmatimonadetes > Longimicrobiales > RSA9 > SLCC01. The sequence continues at coordinate 6,549 of CAYXJH010000074.1, read as the reverse complement.
CCAGCGGCTGCAATACGCCGCGCCATCAGGACGAGGCCGGTGACCGTGCCGAGGGCGCCGACGAGCAGGGCGACCACGCCCCAGAAGAGAAGGGGGACGAGGGCATGATCCGAGGCATTCCTGCTTAGCTCGATCCCCGCCCGCAGCGCCGAGGCGACCACGCCCAAAGCGAGCGCCAGCAACGGCCACATGATAACGCCGCCGCTCAGGAACCATCCGGTCATCCATGCCTCCGGCGAACGAGGCGAATCACAGAACCTGCTTCACCGCTGCCGCCCGGCAGGTCGGCGCCGCGGACGCCCCCCGCCAGGAGCGCATCCACCTCCCGGGAGGCCCGCCGTGCCTTCACCTCGATCAGGACGAACCAGACCAGCAGTCCTACAATGCCCAGGAGCAAACCGGCCAGGAGGATGGCTCCTTCCTGGGCTACCATCGCGACGAGCGACACCTGTTCCGGGGCATGACCACCAAGACCGGTGCCCACACGTCGCAGCCCGAGAACCGGCGCGAGCAGACCAAGGGCCGGCGCCATGGCCGCCAGCACCAGGAGGGTCGGGAGGTACGTTCGGCCGGATGCGCGATTGCGGAGGAGCCGCACGACCTCCCCCGCCGTCGCCGCCAGCAACAGCGCGCCCACCGACAGAACGGACCAGGCCAACGGCGTGGGGCGCTCCGCCAGCACCCAGACCGAGATCCCGAGGCCCGCCGCAACCACAGGCAGGACTCCCACCGAAAAAACGACCAGGTCGAGGCCGCCGCTCAGCCGGGCGCTCATCTCTTCTGCCCAGCCGCGCCAGGGACTCACGTGCAGTCGACCCAGCCGACGGATCACCTCCGACGAGCACAGCACCGCCGCCTCCGCCCGCCGTGCCGCCTCGTCCTCCGGCAGCCCCCGGGCACGGTGGTGCTCGTAGATAGCCTCCAGGTCCGCCGCAAGCTCGAGGAGCAGCTCGGTGCGCGCACGCCCCGGAAGGTCGAGCTCTGCGGCCACCCTACGCAGCGCCGGTCCGAACCTCTCCATCGGTCCCCTTTCCCCCTTCCAGGAACGATTCCAGTCGGTCACTCAGCTCGCGCCACTCTCCACGCAGCTCGGCGAGGTACGCTCGGCCCGCTTCGGTCACCGCGTACTCCTTCCGCGGCCGGCCCTTCTCATCGGACCAGCTCCCCGATACCAGACCCTCCTTCTCCAGCCGGTGAAGGATCGGGTAGAGCGTGCCATGGCTGAACTGGAAGTAGCCCCCGCTCCGCTCGTCGATCGCCAACACCACCTGGTAGCCGTGTAGCGGAGCACGATCCAGTTCCTGCAGAAGCAGAAGCTCGTGGATTCGTCGGCCAACGGTCTGGCTATCGAACGCAGCGTTCATGGTTCACGGGGGTCTATGGTTCTACATATGATGAGTAACGATATGTTGGATGTCAATATATTCGGCAGGTCGACTTCGACTTCGACTTCGACTTCGACGTACCCAGCACGAGCGCTGCCACGGC
>CAYXJH010000074.1:0-4961 GCA_964465415.1 uncultured Gemmatimonadaceae bacterium | reverse complement strand
TCGACTTCGACTTCGACTTCGACTTCGACGTACCCAGCACGAGCGCTGCCACGGCGCGGATGCCGACGACGGCGGATCCGTCGGCGCGCGCTGGGCGAAGAAGGCGAAGTCCTCCGGCGCCTACCGCCGTGACGATGTGGAAGTCGAAGCCGAAGTCGAAGTTCGAAGTCAGCCGCATTCGGTGGATTGCACCTGCTTCCGGACGCGATTGCTTGTACCTTGAGCAAGTCCTCGGCCCTCTGCCGGGAACCCCGAGCATCTCTTGCACCGAGGAGCGAATCGACATGAGCATTGCCGATAGCTTGCTGCCGGAGTTCGACCAGGAGATGGCCGCGACGCGCCGCGTCATCGAGCGCGTGCCCGACGACGATCCCGAGTGGAAGCCCCATCCGAAGTCTTTCTCCATCGCGCATCTCGCCCAGCTGCTGGCATGGATGCCTGGCTGGATCGGACAGGCCCTGACCACGACGGAGCTGGACCTTGGGGACGGGCCTGGGTACAGCGTCGAGCGTACGGCGGTGCTGCTCGAGATGTTCGACGAGAACGTGCGGCGGTCACGGGCCGCGATCGCCGCGGCATCGGATCCGGACTTCGACGTGCCGTGGTCGCTGAAGATGAATGGTGAGATGTTCTTCACGCTGCCGCGGGGGGCGGTCGTGCGGCAACACATCAGTCACCTCAGCCACCACCGGGGTCAGATGACGGTGTATCTCCGGTTGCTGGACGTGCCGGTCCCAGCCGTCTACGGGCCGACCGCGGATGAATCCTGGGGGGGATAGCGATCAGAGCGGCCGTGGGAGCCGATCGTTCGCAGCGTCCGTCCTTCACACGTTCCAGGGACAGCCATGCCACCAAGAAAGTTGTTACCGGGACAGCGAGAGGGACTGCTCGCGGTGCTGAAGACCCGTTTCCACAACAACATGAAACGCCACAAGGGAATCGATTGGGCGGAGGTCCAGGAAAGGCTTGACGAAGACGCCGACAAGCTGTGGTCGCTCCACGAGATGGAAAGGACGGGCGGTGAGCCGGATGTCGTCGATCGGAACGAAGAGACGGGCGAGTTCATCTTCGTCGACTGTTCGACGGAAAGCCCCAGGGGGCGCAGGAGCGTGTGCTATGACCGGGAAGCGCGGGAGGCGAGGAAGGAGCACAAGCCGGAGGACAGCGCGATGAACATGGCGTCCGCCATGGGTATCGAGCTGCTGACGGAGGAGGAGTACCGGAAGCTGCAGCAGCTCGGGGAATTCGATACGAAAACGTCGAGCTGGGTGAAGACGCCCTCCGATATCCGGGAGCTCGGCGGAGCGCTCTTCTGCGATCGTCGTTACGACACCGTCTTCGTGTACCACAACGGAGCCCAATCCTACTACGCCGCAAGGGGGTTTCGGGGCCAGCTGAGGGTCTAGGGCACGGAGCTCCTTCGTCGCCTGCACGGCACTCTGAGGGTGCCGCGATCGTCGTTGCGGCGCGTCGCCCGTGCGTGCTGCGCTCGCCCGAGCCGGAAGCTTTCATCCGGGCTGAGTCGTAAACGGATTCAACGTCTCGCTCCCCGGAACACCGGACTCTCGGCGCCGTCAATTGCTTTGCGAGGATCATGGCGGCGTGGACCCTGGCGAGCCAGCCGCAGATCATTAAACGGTCTTGTGGTGTCACAATCCATAATAGAGGACTGTCTCACCATAGTTTCTAAAATCAAAATCCGCCATTGTTTCATTGCCAGTTGGTAGGCCTGATATCGGAATCGTTATGACCCGGATCTCTCCATAATTCTCCCCCGGCCCTTCGTACCTGTTAATACGCAAACTCACGTCATTTCCGACTCTCAGCCACCATACACGATAGGAACTTGCCGCGGCGTTTCCTTTTCCCGGGACGGGATAAATGAGACCAAAATTCGTATCAACCAAGTAAACAAAGAACATCAGCTCATCGATCTCAGGCCCGATCCCCGGCATAGTTATGAATCTCGAAGCACCGACACTGAAGTCGTGACCTGGAAATACGTACAACTGGGCACTAATATCACCGGTATCTCCCTTTTCGCCCTGGGGACCTTGTTCTCCCTGAGGCCCCTGTTCGCCACCCGGACCCTGCTGTCCCGGGGGGCCTTGTACTCCTTGGGGACCTTGCTCACCCTGAGGTCCTTGTGGCCCGGCAGGTCCCACAGGCCCTTCACAGCCAAGGATGACAAATAGTGAAAATATTGTCGCTACAAATGACAATCGGACCACAATAGGATATGCCGTCATGACTACCTCCAGGTAAGGGATAGGCGATCCAAACGAGTCTCGGCGAGTGCCCGAGGATGAGGTCGAATCGCGAGGTAAGTCAAGGAATCGCTTTGCGCGAGGATGATGGCGGCGTGAGCCGCCGAGCGCTGTAAGGACCGGTGAAGACAGCCGCCGTGAGGCGCGGCTCCGCCTTCACGCGCCGCGGCTGGTTGAGCTCGAGGTCCGGGAGAAAACCATGGCGTGTCACGGGCGGGCGGGGAGCGCGTCCCAGATCCCGGGGTCCTCGTAGCCCAGGACCCAGACGGAGAAGCCGCGGAGTCCGTACTCGGGGATAAGGTCGAGCTTCGCCCGGAAGCTGCGGGCGTCCTCCATGAAGATCCACTCGAAGGTGCCGCCCCGGCTGAAGAAGGCGTACGGGACCTGGTGCTCGTCGGTCCAGTGGAGCTCGGCGTCGTGTCTCTCGATGAGGGCCATGGCGCGCTGCCAGGTGAGGGTGGCGCTGTAGGAGCGGGCCATTTCGGGGGTGATACGGTCCTCCTGGGAGGTGTACCAGTGCTGGGAGACGGTGGGGATGCCCAGCGACAGCTTCTCGGCGGGGATGAACCGGCTGAAGTACTCGATTACGTCGCGGTCCCAGGCGACGCTGGCGTTCGGCCCGGGCGGGGTCCGCCGAGTGTGCTGGGAATAGGTCATGATGGAGACGAAGTCGCCGATGCGGCCGATGGCCTCGAGGTCGTACCCCGCACGCCAGTTCCGGTAGAGCCAGGCGTGGTAGCGGGAAGGGCCGGGCAGCTCATCCGGCCGGTGGACGACGGCCATGGCGATGCGGTAGCCCTCGGCGTGGAGGGCGGTGGCGGCCTCCTGGTAGAACGCGGTGTAGGCATCGCGGTCGTCGATGCTGATGTTCTCGAAATCGAACTGAATCCCGTAGAGGTCGTGGCGCCGGCATTCTTCCAGGAGCCAGGCGATGGCCCGCTGGCGAGCCTCGGGGTTGGCCAGCAGCCTGGTCAGCATCTCCTGATTGAAGCCGGGCTGGTTTATGTAGGGCATGACGCGGACGCCGTGCTCGCGGGCGAGGCGCAGCACGCGGGAATCAAGCTCGCCCCAGACGATGCCGTCTTCGTTCACGCTGTACGCGTGGGGCGCGACGATGTCGATCCTGTCGATGTTGGCGCGGAAGCTGGCGAAGGCCTGCTCGTTGTCGGTGTAGTAGAAGAGACGCTCCATGGCCTGGGCGCCGGCGGCGGTGGGAAGGATGAGTGCCAGGAGCAGGGTCGCGAGGAGGAAGCGCGTCGGGCTGCGCCGAGGTGTCGTATGGTTCCGGGCGGTCGTCATCGGCCGTTGCCTTTCCGTGGCTGGATTGTGCTGGGCGTAGGGGTGAGGATGCCGGCCGGGGTCAGGGGTCGTCAAGGCGTGGCAGGCGAAGGCGACTTCGACTTCGACTTCGACTTCGACTTCGGCGGCGGGCGGCCGGGTTCGTGGCGCTCCGTTCGCTTCGCCGGGCACGGAGGCCCCGACGCTCTGGGGCCGCGTGGCCTGTTCCGGACTCCGGCGGCGGGCGTGTCCGCGCCGGAGTCCGGAAGCGTGTGCGCGATCAGGCCCTGGGGCCGGTCGTCATGGGCGGCGCCACCTCATGGGGCACGCCGGCCGCGGCGGCGGGCGCGTCGTAAAACCGCTTCTTGAAGAAGAGCGCCACGCTTACCAGCCCGATGAGGACGGGCACCTCGACCAGCGGTCCGATCACGGTGGCGAACGCCTCGGCCGAGTGCACGCCGAAGACGGCCACGGCCACGGCGATGGCCAGCTCGAAGTCGTTGCTGGCCGCCGTCAGCGAGACGGTGGTGTTCTGCGGGTAGTCCGCGCCGATCCACTTCGTCCTGGCGATGAAGAAGGTGATGAGGAACATGGCGACGAAGTAGATGGCCAGCGGGATGGCCACACGGACCACGTCCAGCGGGAGCTGCACGATCTGGCCGCCCTTCGACGAGAACATGACGACGACGGTGAAGAGCAGGGCGCCCAGGGTGAGGGGGCTGATCCTGGGAATGAAACTCTTCGCGTACCACTCCTCGCCCTTCCGCGGCACGAGCAGGTAGCGGCTCAGGAAGCCGGCGACCATGGGGGTGCCCAGGAAGATCAGGACGATGCTGGCGATCTGCCAGATGCCGATGTCCACCATAACGCTCTCCATCCCGAAGAAGGGCGGGAGCACCGCCAGGAAGAACCAGGCGTAGACGCCGTAGAAGAGCACCTGGAAGATGGCGTTGAAGGCGACGAGGCCGGCCACCAGGTCCGAGTCGCCCTTCGCCAGGTCGTTCCAGACCAGGACCATGGCGATGCAGCGGGCGAGGCCCACGAGGATCAGGCCGACGGCGTACTCGGGCTTGTCATAGAGGAAGAGAATGGCCAGGGCGAACATGACCACCGGCCCGATCACCCAGTTCTGGAACAGGGAGAGTCCGAGCACGCGCTTGTGGGAGAAGACGGTGCTGAGCTTGTGGTACTTCACCTTGGCCAGGGGCGGGTACATCATCAGGATGAGCCCGATGGCGATCGGTAGCGGCGCCGGGCCGACCTTCACGCGGTCGATGACCTCCGCCGCCCCCGGCCATGCCCACCCGAGCCCGATCCCGGCCGCCATGGCCAGGAAGATCCAGAGGGTCAGGTAGCGGTCGAGTATGTTGAGCTTGACTCCTACCGCCTGTCCCATCGTCCCCCTCCTCGGGTTGT
>CAYXJH010000073.1:0-11525 GCA_964465415.1 uncultured Gemmatimonadaceae bacterium | reverse complement strand
CCGCGACTACCGGCGCCCCGTCCTGGTGACGGTAGTGCTTCGCGAACCACAGCTCCACATCGTCCACCAGGGAGTACATGACCGGCACCATGACCAGCGTCAGCACGGTCGCGAAGCTGAGACCCACGATGACCGCCACGGCCATGGGACCCCACCACGCCGCCTGCTCACCGCCCCAGTAGATGTCCGGGTTCAGGCTGGCGAAGAAGCCGAGGAAGTCGAAGTTCAGCCCGATGGCCAACGGGACCAGTCCGAGGACGGTCGTTACGGCCGTCAGGATCACCGGACGGAAGCGGGTGACGCCGCCCTTGACCAGCGCCTCACGCCGACTGAGGCCATCGCGCTCCCGCAGGACGTCCACGTAGTCGATCAACACGATCGCGTTGTTCACCACCACCCCCGCCAGGCTGATGATGCCCACACCGGTCATGATGATGCCGAACGGCATGCGGAAGATGAGCAGCCCGACCAGCACGCCGACCGTCGACATCATGACGGACGTCAGGATGATCACCGGCTTGGCAACCGAGTTGAACTGGCTGATCAGGATGAACCCGATCAGGAGCAGGGCGATCAGGAACGCGGCGGACAGGAAGCCCTCCGCCTCCTCCTGGTCCTGCTGCTCGCCCGTGTACCGCATCGTGTAGCCCGGAGGCAGCTCCCGCTCGAAGCCGGCCAGCGTCCGCTGCACTTCCTGGAGCACAGCGTTGCTGTTCGCCCCTGCCACCACATCGCTGCTCACGGTGACGACCCGCTCCAGGTTCTTCCGGCGCACGCTTCCCGCGCCCTCCTCGACCCGCCACTCGGCGACCGAGAGCAGGGGCACCTGGACGCCCGCCTCCGTATGGATGGTCAGGTCCTGGATCGCGTCCAGCTCCTGCCGGTACCGCTCCGCCAGTCGGACCACGATGTCGAACTCGTCCTCGCCCTGGCGGAACTTGCCCGCCTCCGTGCCCTGGATCGCGCTCCGGATCGTGCCACCGATCTTTGCAGTATTCAGCCCGTAGACCGCCGCCTTCTCCCGATCGATGTCGATGACCAGCTCCTGGCGCGCATCGCTCATGTCGCTGTCCAGACCCTCGAGCTGCCGGCCTACGGGCGCCGATTCCAGGATCAGCTTCGCCCGGTCGGCCAGCCGCTTCAGGACGTCGGGATCATCGCCGGCGATCTCCAGGTTCACCGGCGACCCCGTGGGCGGGCCCATTCCCTGCCGCGCCATCGTGATCTCCGCCCCTGCGATCCCGACGCCGACCCGCTCCTGCATCTCGGCCAGCGTACGGAATACGTCGTGATGGCGATCCTTGTAGTCGATGAACTGGACGGTGATGTTCGCGTCGCCGCCGCCCATGAAGAGGCGGGTCATGGCATCCCCGCTGCTCCCGACCGTCGCCACGACCGACTGCGCGTCCACCATCCCGTCAAGCTCGTTGAGCTGCGCCTCCACCTGCTCCGCGATGCGGTTGAGGAACTCCGGCCGGGTACCGGGGGGTGCGTCGATCTGCGCCATCACCTGCGGCGGCGGGATGTTCTCCGGGAAGAACTCGACGCCGCGGTTGAAGGCGGTGAACAGGCCGACCGTCCCCACGAAGACCAGCAGCGCCGTGCCCATGACGATCCACCGGTGCTCGAGCGCCCAGCGCAGCCGGCGCTCGTACCGGCCGAGCATGAAGGGAACCGCATGCGCCTGGAACCAGCGGGCGAGCCGCGTCAGGACATACCGGTGCATGACCAGGACGATCGCCGCCAGCACCAGCAGGATAACGGCGGACAGGGGATTGGACGCGGCGATCATCAGGATCACCAGACCCGCGGCGCCCAGCAGCGTGTACCGTGCGGCCGGCGTGAGCGGCCTGGACGGCGTGCCGTCCAGCTTCATGAACAGCGCGCACAGCACCGGTACGATGACCAGGGCCACGAAGAGCGAGCTGGACAGCGTGATGATCAGGGTCAGGGGCAGGTAGCTCATGAACTCGCCCACGATCCCCGGCCAGAACAGGAGTGGCGTGAACGCCGCCAGGGTCGTCACCGTGGACGCGATGATGGGCATGGCGATCTCGCCCGTCGCCAGCCTCGCCGCCCGCCAGTTGTCGTACCCCTCTTCGATGTAGCGGTAGATGTTCTCCACCACCACGATCGCGTTGTCGACCAGCATCCCCAGCGCCAGAATCAGCGAGAACAGCACGACCATGTTCATGCTGATCCCGATCGCGTTCATGATGATGAAGCTCAGCAGCATGGACAGCGGGATGGATGTCGCGACGAATCCGGCGTTGCGGGGGCCGAGGAAGAACATCAGCACCGCCAGCACAAGCAGCAGCCCGCTGATGATGTTGTTCTCAAGCGTGCTGACCATCTCCCGGATGTCTTCCGACTGGTCACCCGTGATCTTGACCACGGTCCCCAGCGGAAACCCGGGCTCCATGGCGGCGATCACGTCTTTCACCGCCTCGGCCGTCGCGATGATGTTCTCGCCGGAGCGCTTCACCACGCCAAGCGTCACCACGGGCGTGCCGTCCAGCCGGGCGAACGTCGTCCGCTCCTTGAACGCGAAGTCCACCGTCGCCAGATCGCGCACGTATATGGGGCGGCCGTTGCGCGTCAACACGACCAGGTCACTGATCGGCTCCGCCTCGCCGAACTCGCCGGCCACCCTCAACGCGTACTCCTGCGTACCCACGTCCACCACGCCGCCGGGGATGTTGACGTTCTCGTTCCCGATCGCGTCCACGACGTCCACGAAATCGACGCCGTAGTACTTGAGCATCGTCAGGTCCACATCGACCCGGACCTCTCGCTCCAGCCCGCCAGAAAGGCTGACCGAAAGGACGGACGGGATCTGCTCCAGCCGCTCCTGGACGTCCTCCGCCACGTCCTTCAGCCGCTCCAGCCCGTACGGGCCCGAGACGTTGACCTGCATGATGGGGAACTCGGAGAGGTTGAACTCCGAGATCACCGGCTCCTCGGCATCCACCGGGAGCTTGGCCTTCGCCAGGTCGACCTTCTCCCGCACCTTCTGGAGCGCCGACTCCATGTCCATGCCGTTCTCGAACTCGGCGAAGACGTTCGCGTACCCCTCCACCGACGTGGACGTCAGATCCTTGATCTCGGCGATCGCGTTGAGCTCTTCCTCCAGCGGGCGCGCCACCAGCGTCTCCATGTCCCTGGGCGCCACGCCGGGATAGACCACGCTCACCGAGATCAGGGGGATCGTGATCTCCGGCGACGACTCCTTCGGCACGTTCGAGTAGCTGAAGATCCCCAGGATCGCCGTCAGCACCAGCAGCATCAGGACGCTGGTGCGGTGCCGGAGCGCGAAATTGGTCAGCGAGAACTCCCGGTACTCGCCCAACCCCCGCCCCTCGGGTGACGAGCCCTGTCCCCGGTTCGAATCGTCGGTCATCGCTCCGTCTCCTCCTCCATGACCGGATCCGCCACCGGCGCCGTCGCGGGCGCCGTCGCGGGCGCGTTCACCAGCACCAGCGCGTCGCCGTGCGTCAGCCGCTGCTGGCCGACCACCACCACCTGCTCGCCGGGCTCCAACCCCTGCTCGATCACGACCTCATCGCCGCGGGACATGCCGGGGACTACCGACCGGGACTCGGCCCGCCAACCCGCGCCGTTCGGCACCGCCACGAACACGGAGTACCCGCTCTCCCGGCGCAGCACCGCGTGCCGCGGTACGACCAGCGCCTCCGAGACGCGCTCCCGCGCGATCTCCACGTTCGCGACCATCCCCGGCTTGAGCATCAGGCCGGCGTTCGGCACCTCCACCTCCACCGTGAACGTACGGTTCGACCGGTCGACCGCGGCGCTCACGTGGTCGATGGACCCCGTGAACTCACGGCCGGCCACCCGGTCCAGCGTCACCACCACCTCGCCGCCGCGGCGGATGTCGCCGGCGTATCGCTCGGGCACGCCGCCCACGATCTTGACCGTGTCCACGTCCAGGATCCGGGCCACTGGCGTGCCGGGGGAGACCATGGTGCCCACTTCCACCAGGCGCTCCTCGATCACCCCGGCGATGGGTGCCCGTACCGTGGTCCGCTGAACCCGCTCGCTCAGGACCCGCGCCTGCGCGGCGGCGGTCCGGGCGTTGTACTTGGCCTGCAGGTACGCCATCTCGGTACCCACCTGCTCGTCCTCCCAGAGACGCTGCTGCCGCGCCCACGTCTCCTCCGCCAGCTCCGCCTGGCTGACCGCCTGCTCCAGCTGCGCCTCCAGTACGCCGGCGTCGAGGCGGACCAGGGGCTGGCCCGGGCGAACGCGGTCTCCCGGCCGCACCAGGAGCTGGCGGATCGTGCCTCCCTCCTCTGCGGACACCACCACGTCCCGCTCCGCTTCCACCGTCCCGACCAGGCGGACCAGGTGGACGAAGTCGCCGGGCCGGACCTCCGCGACCTCCACGTTGATCGTCCGGACCCGATCCTCGGCCCGGGAACCGTCCGCCTCGGCACCCGCCTGCCCGCACGCCGCGACCACCACCGTCAGGGCCAGTGCGCCGACCACGTTTGCAACCGTTCGATTCATCATCGTGTCCCCCGTCCTAACCCTGAAAGGCGACCAGGTCGCCCTCGTCCACGAGTGGTACCCGGCCGATAGCCAGGTCCAGCTGAGCCTGCGCCGTCAGGTAGTCATGGACCGCCTGCGCGTAGTTGAACTCGCTCTGTCGAAGTGCCAGCTCCGCATCCGTCACCTGGAGCTGACCCGCCGTGCCCGCGCGGTACTCCGCCTGCGCGATCTCCCATCCCCGCCCCGCCTGAGACACCGCGTGCCGCTGCGCCAGCACCCGGTCATAGGACTCCAGGACCTGGTCGCGAAGCGTCGTCACCTCGTTCGCCGCGTTCTCCCTCGCGTACACCAGTTGCGACTCCACCTGTTGGACCACCGCGCCCATGCGGCTCACCCGGGCAGGTCGCTGGAGGCCGGCGAACAACGGGACCTCGACCTGGAGGCCCACCGCCCGCGTCGTGAACCGATGCTCGCCGAAGAACTCTGGCCGGTCGTTGCCCTGGGCGTTCACCGTCCAGGTCGCGAACAGCGAGACCCGCGGCAGGTACTGCGATATCTCGGCCCGTCGCTCCGTCGCCCGCAGGTCCCGCATCAGACCCAGCTGCCGGAGGTCCGACCGGTCGCGCGCGGCCGCAGCCACCGCCGCGTCGGCCGACATCAGCTCCGCGGGCATGGCCCGACTCAGGCCCAGGTCCGCGCTGCTCGACGAGCCGGACGCCACCGTCGTGGTCGATCGGGACGCCGCCGGTTCGACGCCGGCTATGGTCTCGCCGGTCGCCCCCGGTCTGGCCGGGAGCTCCAGGGTCAGGAGCGAGCCCGCGAGCTCGCCCGTAACCGTGTCCACGCCCATCTCCACCGCCAGTGCGCGCCGGGCCGAAGACACGGCGTTCTGGGACCGCCGGAGGTTCGGCGAGAGGTTCGCCAGCTCCACTTCCAGCCGCAGCACGTCATACTCCGAGGCCAGTCCCGCCCGGTTCAGCTTCCGGGTCTCGTCCAGCACCCGCTCCACGCGGGCGACGCTCTCCGCCGTCAGGCGCGTCTGCTCCTGGGCCAGCAGCACGTCGTAATACCGGAGCCGCGTGCGCGTGGCCACCTGCTGCGCTTCGCCCCGAACCACCTCCTCCTCGTAGGTCCGGTACCGGTCCGCCGCGCCCACACCGATGAACGCCGCCGCGTTGAACAGCGGTTGCTCCGCACGAGCCTGGGCCAGCCACACGTTGTCCGACCCCGCCCGTATGGGCACGACCGCGTCCGCCGGCGCCTCGGGATCCAGGAACTGAGCCGGCAGGAAGAACTGAGGCACATCCAGGTTACGCGTGAAGCTCCCGGTGAAATTCACGCTCGGCATCACGGTGCCCCATGCCTCGCGAACCTGCGCCCGCGCCGCTTCCAGACCCCGCCACGCCGTGTGGAGCGCCGCGTTCTCCTCCAACGACGTCGCCACCGCGTCCTCCAGCGTCAGGACCTGCTGGGCCGAGGAAGGAACCGCCGCCAGCAATACAAGCCCCACTGCTCCCACCAGCCTCATCATGCTCGCCATGTCCGTCACCCCGCTTTCCAGCCCGTTCTCAGCACGTCGATCGCGCTCTCGATCAGCTCCATGAACTCCTCATGACTCTCTACATGCTCCGCCAGGTGGCCGCTCAGATACAACGATGTAAGACCGTGCATCATGCCCCACCCCATCACCCCGGCCCGCTCCGGGTTCACCATGGTCACCCCCTCCACCGCGACCGTGTGGTCCAGCGGGCACCCGACGTACCGCACCTCCTCGCCTGGACCCGGTGCCGGACAGCCCTCCAACTGCGCCACTGCCGGCATCCGGAACATGGCCCGGAAATACCCCGTGTTCTCCAGCGCAAATCGGGCATACGCGCGGCCGGTCGCGCACAACCGCGACATTCCGTTCGCCCCGTCACCGCCCGCCGTCGCCATCTCGCTCGCCACCGTCTCGCCCAGACGCTTGAACCCCTCCTCCTTCACGCTCCGGAGAAGCTCGTCCTTGTCGTGGAAGTGGTGGTATATCGTCGCCGGCGAATAGCCGATCCGGACCGCCAGCGCCCGCATCGACAACCCGTCCAGACCCTCCTCGCTGACGATGTCACGCGCCGCTTCCACGATCCGCTGTCGTAGATCGACCGCCTGCGCTTCCCGCTCCGCCGTGCTCACCTTCGCATCCTCCACGACCATGCTTCGACCCCGGCCGCAGCCGGTACCTGAACGGTGTTCAGGCCGGCGAGTCTAAACGATGTTCAACGCGGCGTCAAGCCCTGCGTCTGAGGCCCGTACGCGTGGGTGGAGCGAGAGTTTCACGCGAGACGCGACACGCGAGACCCGAGACCCGAGACACGGGACACGAGATGGGAGACGCGAGACACGAGGCGCGGGACACGGGACGCGACAGGCAAGACCGCGGGCTTGAGGCGGCGCGGGGAGCGCGCGACGGACTTCCAGGGAAGCTCGAGGCCCGTCGCGTTGGCGGCCTCTTCAGGCCCCCGGTTTGTTGCGATTTGTCACTCGGTGGCGACCGTGTGCGGTCTATCGAAGGGGCACTGTTCGCGGGAACTGTTGGTGAGCCCACGGACAAGCTCGACCAACATTTCCCGCGTACAGCGCCCGAAGCCGACGCCCTTGGGCCGTTGCCAACCGCGGGACCGGGGTAACGCAGCGCGCTTCGTGTCTCGGGTCTCGGGTCTCGGCCTCTAAACTGGCAGGTGCCGGCTGAGCACTTCGGGCTCGTGCTCGGTGATCAGCACATCGTCCTCGATGCGGACACCGATGCCGCGTAGGTGAGGGGGGGCGTCGTCGGCGTGGGCAGGGATGTAGAGGCCGGGCTCGACGGTGAGGACCATGCCTGGCTCGAGGCGTCGAGGCTCGCCATGGGTGGCGTAGGTGCCGACATCGTGGACATCGAGGCCCAGCCAATGGGAGGAGTTGTGGGGGTACCAGCGTTTGACCGCGTCGTCCTGCTCGACGAGCTCTGCGGGGTCGCCCTGGAGGAGGCCGAGGTCGACCATGGCGGCGACGAGGACGTCGAGAGCCGCGCGGTGCACGTCATGCGTGGTGGCGCCGGGGCGTGCGGCGGCGATGGCCTGCTGCTGGGCCTGGCGCACGGCCTGGTGGACGTCCCGCTGGGGACCGGCCATGGGGCCGCCAACGGGGACGGTCCGGGTGAGGTCGGCATTGTACAGGTCCAGCCGCGCGCCGGCGTCGAGCAACAGCAGGTCTCCCGCCTGCATCCGCCTGGTGTTGGCCGTGTAGTGCAGGACTGTGGCGTTGGCTCCGGAGGCGGCGATGGTGGCGAACGCTGGCCCGTCGGCGCCGGCGCGTCGCATGGCAGCCTCGACGGCGGCCTCGACCTCCCATTCGCCAGCGCCCGGCCGGACGGCGGCGAGGGCGTCATGGAATGCGCCGACCGAGATGTCGACGGCCTTGCGGATGGCGTCAAGCTCGGCTGGATCCTTGATGAGTCGCATGTCATCGAGGATCAAGCCCGGGTCGACGAGCTCGGCGGGCCCGATGCCGGAGCGCTGCCGACTCGCCCGGGCGCGTCTCATGACGTCGATCACTACCCGCTCGACGTCCGGCCGACCTCCACCCACCCGGTAATGGACGCGCTGGCGGTCCCCGAGCAGCTCCGGCAGGCGGGCAGCCAGGTCGGCGATCGGGCGCGCTGCGTCGGCGCCATACCGCTCGGTTGCCATCTCCACCCCGCCCCGCGGTCCCGTCCACGTCTCGCGCTCCGGGTCCCGGGGGCGAACGAACAACGTGAATGCCTCCTCCCCCGTCCCCCCCTTGAGGACTGCCACGGCCTCGGGCTCCGAATACCCGGTCAGGTACCAGAGGTCGGGGTCCGGCAGGTATCGCAGCTCCAGGTCACGCCCCACCACCACCTCCGGCGCCGCCGCCACCACCATGACGCCGCCCTCACCAAGCGCGTCCAGCACCCGGCGTCGACGCCGACCGAAAACCGACATTCCAAGATCCGTCATCCACTCTCCAGTCCCTGACCCTGACCCGGCCAGGTCGACACCGACCATCGACCATCGACTGTCCAACGTCACTCCCCTAACCCTTCAACACCCCCATCGGCCGCAGCCGAACGACCTTCCTTCCGATCCCGGCGCCATCTACGACGTCGACCACGTCCGCCACGTCCTTGTAGGCTTCCGGCACCTCCTCGGCCACGGTGGAGAGGGACGACGCCCGGACCTCGATACCGCGGTCCCGGAACTCGGCCCGGAGGTCGCGGCCGCGGACGCTCTTCTTGGCCTGACGCCTGCTCATGGTCCGGCCGGCGCCGTGACAGCTCGAGCCGAAGGTCTCGCGGAAGGCGCCGTCGGTGCCCAGCAGGACGTACGAGTAGCGCCCCATATCGCCGGGGATGAGGACGGGCTGACCCAGGTCCCGGTATGTGTCGGGAATCTCGGGGTGGCGGGGCGGGAAGGCACGGGTCGCGCCCTTCCGGTGGACGCAGACGCGCCGCTCTTGGCCATCCACCTGATGGGTCTCCCACTTGGCGATGTTGTGGGCGACATCGTAAACCAGCGTCATGCCCAGCTGCTGCCACGCCCTGCCGAAGACTTCCTCGAAGACCTGCCGGACGCGGAAGCTCATCATCTGGCGATTGGCGAACGCGTAGTTGGCGGCGGCGCTCATGGCCCGCATGTAGCGGTCGGCTTCGGGCGATCCCAGCGGCGCACAGACGAGCTGCCTGTCCGGGAGATCGATGCCGTACCGATCGGCCGCGTCCATCATGACGCGGATGAAATCATCGCACACCTGATACCCCAGGCCGCGGGAGCCGGAGTGTATGAAGATGGTGACGGTGCCCGGCTCGAGGCCGAGTCGGGTGGCCGCGGCCTCGTCGTAGACCTCATCGACGTGACCCAGCTCGATGAAGTGGTTGCCGGACCCCACGGTGCCCAGCTGGTCCCGCCCTCGCTGGACCGCGCGATCGCTGACATCGCCCGGGTCCGCCCCTTCGATCCGGCCTCCCGCTTCCGTCCGCCGCAGGTCGCCCTCCTCCCCGAACCCTTCGTCCACCGCCCACTCGGCGCCGCGCTCCAGGACCGCCCGGATATCGGTGGGCGAGAGGCGGAACCGCTCGTAGCCCGCGCCCACGCCGGCGGGGACGGAGTCGAACAGTCGGTCCATGAGCCGGCCGAGGCGGCCGCGCACCTCTTCCTGGGTCAGGCCGGTCCGGAGCAGGCGGACGCCGCAGTTGATGTCGTAGCCGACGCCGCCCGGGCTGACCACCCCGCCCTGGTCGGGATCGAACGCGGCCACGCCGCCGATGGCGAAGCCGTAGCCCCAGTGGATGTCGGGCATTCCGATGGACCGTCCCACGATGCCCGGCAGCATGGCCACATTGGCCACCTGACGTAGCGCCTCGTCGCCACGAATGTCCCGCATGAGCGTGTCATCCGCGTACACGATCCCCTCGACCCGCATACCGTCCTGGCGCGGGATGAGCCAGCGGAAGTCGTCCAGCCGTCGGACCTCCACTGGCCTGCTCACGGGGACCTACGCTCAGACATCGAAGATCACGCGTGCGCGCCAGCCTCCGTCCGGCCTCCGCTCGACGCGCAGCTCGTGGTAGGTCACGCCCTTGATCTCCCGGACGGCCCGACCGCCCGGGCGGGTGTGCACGGTCGCCTCCACACCGTCCGGCGCCGCACGGTCGAACGTCGCGGTCTCGTAGTCCAGCCGCGAGATCTCGTGCAGGAAGAGGATCTCGCGGAGCCAGTCCGCCAATAGCATCGTAGTGGTCCCGGCCGAGACGCGGACCGGGACGTCCGATCCACCGCTCGATCGAGCCGGCTGATCGTCGTGACCGGCCGGCTCGTGGTCGTCCTCGCCCCGGAGCAGGGCCAGCATGCCCAGGGCCGCACGGTGCAGGAGCTCCTGTAAGGACCCGGCCTCCACGTCCACGCCCACGTCCGCCGTGTGGTCGAGGAACGCCACACCGGCCAGCGTCACAGGTGGTCCCGGATCGCTTCCTCCACCTGGGGGACCAGGTCATCCCAGCTCGTGGCAGGCGTCTTGGTGACCGTGATGAAGTCATCCACCATGAAGATGCTCCGGATGCCCGTGAGTCGCATGAGCGCACGGGCCACCGGGTCCTCCCGCGCCTCGTCAGCCTCGTAGTAGGACCGGGACGTGCCGACCGGGGCCACCTGCTGGCTGACCACGAACTTGCCGGCGTTGGGATTCGGCGTCTGCTGGAAGCTCACCTTCGGTTTCGCCATCACATGGGCTCCGGTTCGTCCCAGGATTCCTCCCAGAACCGCTCCTCTTCCTCGGCCGCTTCCTCGAGGTCGAGCGGCGCATCGGCGCTGATCCGCCCGTGGGACTCGATCGCCCGCAGGTCCTCGTCCGTCAGCCGATGTCCGCGGATCTCGGTCATGCGCCGCCTGTATCCGAGCCATCCTATCGTGACGACCAGCGCGCCGCCAACGAACAGCCACGTCACGGCTGCGCGGACTCCTCGCCCCCGTCCTCGACCTCCTGCTGACAATCGATGCATAACCGCGCCCAGGGGATCAGCTCGAGCCGCTCGATGCCAATGTCGTTGCCGCAGCGCTCGCACGCGGTGAACTCGTCCGGGTTCTCGTACAGCATGCGCAGCGACGCGTCGATCTCCATCAGCTGTCGGCCGTCCTGGCTGGCCAGCAGGAACTCCTTCTCCTGCTCCATCGTGTCGGTTCCCTCGTCCGCCATGTGGAGCGGGTACTTGCTCAGCTCGTCATCGCCCAGCTCGAGACGCTCCCGATAGCGCTCGTCGAACTCCGCCAGTGTCTCGAGCCGGCCTCGTCGCTCCTCCAGCAGGCGCCTGCGAATCCTTTCCTGCGCTTTCTTCTCCATGGTCCCCCTTCGCTATGTGTCCGCCCCACGCACGGGCAACATGTATTCCGGTTCAGCGTGCGCCACCGTCCGGCGGGATAGGCTCGCCCAGCGGCGGTGCCGGGTCGGGCGCCGGCTCCGGCGCGGGCTCGGGTTCCGCCTCGGCCTCG
>CAYXJH010000072.1:0-11586 GCA_964465415.1 uncultured Gemmatimonadaceae bacterium | reverse complement strand
GACCACCGCCAGCGCCGCCAGGGCCAGGCCGCAGCAACCGGGGCCGCCCACGGCCAGGGGCAGGCGGGCGCGCCCGATGCGGGAAACGGGTCTCCCCGTCATCAGGCCGACGGCGCGAACGTCTCGGCCACCTCTGCCACCGTCCGCTCGTCGCCGGCAAGGTCCAGCTCGCGCCCCAGCCACGCGTCCCGGTTCGTGAACGCCAGGGCGGCGAAGGCGCCCACGTCATCCACCGCGATCTGCTGGAAGTTCGTTTCCGCGTCGAGAGGCATCGCCAGCGTACCCCCCAGGATCGGCGGGCGCATGTAGGGGCCCCCCCAGTTCTCCATGAACCACACCGGGCGGAAGATCGTGTATGGCAGGCCGATGTCCCGGATGTGGTTCTCGGTCGTCCATTTGCTCTCGAAATGGGACAGCCCCGTCTCCCAGAAGTTCTGGACCGAGAACGCGCCGTAGGCTCCGCCCAGCGCTCGCTCCAGCGACGACCCGTCGTCCAGGTCGCCCCGGACTACCTCCGCGCCCAGCTCTCGCAGCGACACCGCCACCGCCCCGTCGGGGTTTCGGGTCACCGCACGCACCTTGAAGCCACCCCGTACCGATGACGCGCCGCCGCGCCGCCCTGCTTCCCGGTCGCTCCCGTCACCGTGATCAAGCGATTCGTTTCCTGCATGCGCTCATCTCCCGCTGAGGAAATCTCGATGCCGAGGTATTCGACAAGATCAGGCGACCGTCACCGACTGTCAAACGGCCAGGGCCCGCAGGTGGCTCGGCATCGGGTCGAACTCGGCGACGGCATGCCAGCGGACGCCGCCGTCGCTGGACCGATGGACCCCGCGCTCGTCCACGGCCCAGATCTCTCCGGGGTCGTGGCCCGGCGCGAGGAGTGGGGCGATGGTGGTGGGCGGGTCGGGCCAGCCGTGTCGGACACGGGTCCAGCGCCCGCCGCGCTGCCGGCGATAGATGCGCCCGTCTCCCAGACCGGCGACGTACGTGGAGCGGGGGCCCGAGGCGGCGGACACCAGGACGGTGGACGGCTCGCCCGGATCGGTCGCCACGCTCCGGAGATACCCCACGTCGAGGCCCTCCTCGGGCGAGGCCCAGGAGTCGCCGCCGTCGTGGCTCTCGAAGAATCCGTCCCCCGCGGCGGACCGGAGGGTCTGGGGGTCATGCGGATGGATATGGAGCTCATGGGTGTCGCGGGGTCCGCCGGGGACCCGGTCGTGCCAGCTCCGGCCGCCATCGCGGGTGAAGACCAGGGCGCCGGCCTCCACGGCGACCCAGAGCCTGTCGGGGTCGTCGGGGTGGGCGGCGATCCAGCGTACGTGGTGGGTGTCCGGCCGCGGCGGGAATGCCCATTCCGGCGCCGACGGTAGCGTCTCCAGGTCGGCGGTGGCTTCCCACCGGCCCCCCGCGTCGGTGGATCGCCAGACCGCGCTGGGTTCGGTTCCGACCCACACCATGTCGCGGGTGACGGGGCTCATCGTGATCGCCATGATCCGGTGCTCGGCCAGGCCAACGGGCGCCCAGCTGTCGCCGCCGTCATCGCTACGGAAGACGCCGCCCCGGTGGGTGCCGCACCAGGCCCGGGTACGGTCGAGGCGATCGACGGCGAGGCAGGTGGGGCGGTGACCATCCAGGCCGGTGGTGGGGCGGACGGTGCCGCGGTCCATGTCGACGGCCAGGACCCGGGTGTCGGTCGCCACGAGGATGGGACGGGTCACGGCCGCGCTCCGCGTTCAGGTGCCGGTGAACGCTACAGGGGCGCGTCGGGAGTGGCAAGCACATAATGGGACAAGGACATGCTTCTTGATCCGCGCGGCACGTACGACTACCTATGGCGACGAACCCAGCAGGCCGACCGGAATCGATCGTCCCACTCCATCGGAGGCACCATGGCTTCAAGATCCGCGTTCCAACGCGCATCCTCATTTTCGTTGACCGGCCTTGTGCGCTCCTTCCTCGCCCTGAGCCTGATCCTGGCCGTCGCTACCGGGTGCGAGCGCACCGAGGCAACCACGGCAGCCCCGGATTTCGAGATCTGGGCAATGGACCAGGGCACGCATGTGATCCACGTGTTCGACCCGGAGTTCGACGAAGTCGGCCGGATCGAGATGGAGCCGCTCGGCATGCGCGTGCCCCACATGATCGAGTTCACGTCCGACTACCGGTACGCGTTCGTCGCGGCGCCGGCCACGGGGAACACCGCCGTGATCCGCGCCGCGGACCGGGAGGTGGTCGCCATGCTCCAGACCGGTCCGCGCACGCATCACGCTGCCGTGGCGCCGGATGATCGGAAGGTGCTCGTCTCGGTGATCGGAGCGGCGGATGCGACCTGGGACGGCAAGCTGGTGGAGATCGATGTCGACCTGGAGAACGAGACGTTCACCATGGGACGGGAGCTGGTGATCGCGGACGACCCGCTGTTCGCCGGTCGTCGCGACGAATTCCGCGAGACCGGCGGGGCGGTCTGTATGGCCTACACGGCCGACGCCAGCGCGGCGTATGTGACGCTCGGCCCCGGTCTGGACGAGGGCGGCGTCGTGGTGGTGGACCCGGAAACGCTGACGCTGGTGGAAGTCTTTCCACCCGGCACCATGGAAGCGAATTGCGGGACGCTGCTGTCGCCGACGGGCGAGCACATGTACCTCGTCGGCGGGGACCGGGAGGTGGGCGTCTGGCACGCGGTGGATACCCGCACCCACGAGCCGGTCCACCGGGCGGAGACCCACGGCCATGATGCGCACGGCTCCTGGGTCAGCCCCGACGGGAGCGAGTACTGGCTGGTGAACCGGGTCACGAGCAACGCCATCGTGGTGGATACACGCACGCACGAGGTGATCGACGAGATCGATTTCGTCGGCAAGACGCCGGACATCGTGTCCATGTCACCGGACGGGCAGTACGTCTACATCACGCTGCGCGGCCCGAACCCGGTCACCATGCCGCATGTGGCGGTGGGCGAGACGCCCGGGATCGCGGTGATCGACCGGGCGTCGCGCGAGATGATCCGGTTGGTGGAGCCCGCGCAGGGCGACCCGGCCAGCGACTTCCATGGCATCGCGGTCCGGCCCATCACGCCCTGACCGGAGGCTCAACGGGGCCGGCGGCGGCTTTAGCGATTGTCCGCTTCAGCGACCATCGCCGGCCTGGGCCCGGTTGACGCTCACTGGGCCGTTGGTCGTCATTACACGGACGGGAGCACCGCCGTCGCCCAGCGTGGCCTGGATGCTGGCGCGGCGGCCGGCCGTGCGTACCGAAATCGGGAAGTCGACGGCGAGACGGCCATTGACGCTGCCTGTCTCCAACTCCGCCGAGTAGCCTTCCGGCACCGCGATCGTGATGGGACCGTTGCGGGTCTCGGCGTCGATGCCCGCGCCGTCCCACCGGGTACCGCTGAGGGCGACCGAGATGGGGCCGTTCCGGGTGCGCGCGTGGACATCGCCGCCCAGGCGGTCCAGCGTCAGCGGACCGTTGCGCGTCTCGGCCCGTATGCGGCCTGTCACGTCACGGACGCGGATCGGCCCGTTCACGGCCATCAGGTCCAGGTGCGCCCGGCCCGGCGCGGTGATGTCGTAGCTCACCGACCAGCTCTCCCCCTGGTCCGTGCGAGGCCCTCCGCTGTGCACGCGACCGGTGCTGGCCAGGACCCGGACCTCTCGCGCAAGCTCGCGGGCCCGGGCTTCCGATGACGCCTGCGTCTGGATGCGGGCGCTGACCCGGACGTTGTCGACGGCGCCGCCGCGGACGCTGACACCACCGTTTCGACCCGCATCCACCGCGAGTGCACCCGCGTCGAGCTCGACGGTCACCGGTCTCACTTCGCAGAATACGGCCCGATCGGAGCGCTCTGCCTGGCGCTCGCAGCCGCGCATCCACTCCTGGTCATCCTGCTGTGCCATCGCCGGGCTGGCGATCAGGAACAGCGCTGCCGCCACCACCAGTGCGGTCGTCGGGGACTTGGCGTGCATGGTCTCTCCCTTGGAATGTGCTCGAGTCGGCTATGACCGGATGGTTGGACATCCCGGAGAGGCGAAGGGTTGGTCGAGGCGTGATTGCGTCCCTACTACTCGGGGCGGCGCTCCCTGGCGGTGGGGAACGGGGGCGGCGGGTGCGTGCCCATGACCTCGGGGTCGTACGCGCCAGCCCAGAAGTCCGGCGGGCCCTCACTGTCCGGCACCCGGTTGCTCACGGGCACCACGCCGTACTTCAAGTACGCCGCGATGTCCCAGATCTCGTGGTCGGCCAGGTTGCGGAAGGCGGTCCAGGGCATGGCTGGCGCCAGGTACTTCGGGTTCTCCGGGTGGTTGCCCACGCCCGGCGTGCCCGACGTGATCTCCACGTCGGCGGTTTCGCCGGGCCGCAGCCCGTACCGCATCGCGTTGAAGATCTGACGCTCGCTGAACCGGCCGATTCCGGTCAGGTTGTCCGGCGTGATGTTGCGCGGCCGGACCAGGAACGGGCCGAGCTGGAACTCCTGCCACATCTCGTGGCCGGCATTCGAACCGCTTAACCAACCTTCCATCCCGGGGCCGAGCCCCCCGTGGCAGGCGCCACACGCATGGCTCGTCACGAGCTTCCGCCCGTGCTGGATCTGCTCCCGGGACGCGACCCGTGGCGCCCCCGGGGCGGCTGCCGCTGTCGCAACGGTCGGCTCTCTCTCGTACGCGGTCGGGAACGGGGGCGCGGGGTACGCGCCGGCCCGGGCCTCGGTGAACGCGCTGGCCCACCCGTCATCTGGCCAGGCATTCTCCTCAAGCCGGTGGTGCACCGGCCGGACCCCGTGCCGTAGATAGGCGATCACGTCCCGGATATCCTGGTCCGGCATGTGGCGGAAGGACGACCAGGGCATGGGCGGCGCGAGATACCGCGGTTCCACCGGGTGGTTGCCCACGCCCGGGACCGGGGACGTGATCTCCACGTCCGGCGTCTCGCCGGGACGGAGGCCGAACCGCAGGGCGTTGAAGATCTGCCGGTCCGTGAACCGGCCGATCCCCGTCTCCGGGTCCGGCGTAAGATTGCGGGGGTACACTGTGAGGGAGCCGGCCGGCATGGCGTTCTCCCTCTGTCCCGCGAGCCACCCCTCCGCCGCCGGGTTGACCAACCCGCCGTGGCAGTCGCCGCAGCCGCTGGCGATGACCAGGGCCCTACCCCGGAGAACTCGCGCCTCGAGATCCTCCACCACTTCGCCGCCCGTCGAGATGGTCGCCGCCAGACCGGTAGACGCCGCGATGACCAGCAGCACCAGCGCCCACCGGCTGCCAGACCGGCACAGATCGCGTTTGCCGCTCATGATTTCCCTCCCGTTCATCGGACCTCCAGGACCCCCATCATGCCCTGGTCCTCGTGGGTCAGGATGTGGCAATGGAACATCCATTTGCCTGGATGGTTGTCCAGCCGGACGATGAAACGGGCCGAGCTGTGCTTTGGAACGTTGATCGTGTCCTTCCACGCGCGGTAGGGCTCGGGCTTGCCGTCGCGGTCCAGGACCTGGAACTGGAATCCGTGCAGGTGGAACGGGTGGTCCATGCCCACCAGGTTCTCGATCTCCCAGATCTCGGTCGCCCCCAGCTCCGCTTCCTTGTCCACCCGGTGCATGTCCATGGGCCGCCCGTTCAGGAACCCCTGGGTCATCACGACCAGACGGGTGGCCGTCGCGTCCGCCGGGTCGAGGGCGGGGATCGGTCGCAGCCGCGTCGGCAGGGCGACGGGCGCAACCGGCGCCTCGCTCGAGTACCGCACCGTGAGCAGGTCCAGCGGCCGGTCCCAGTCCTCTGGCCGGGTCTGGCGGATGTACCGGTCATACGGCAGGCTCCGGAGGACCGCGGTGGTGTTGGGCGCCCCGGTGCCCCGGACCAGCAACTCCACCCGCTCGCCGTTCGCCAGCAGGATCTCCTCGACCTCGACCGGTTGCTCGAAAAGGCCCCCATCGCTGCCCACGTGCAGGAACGTGTGCCCCTCCAGCGCCAGCCGGTACATTCGGGCGCCAGACGCGTTGATCACGCGCCAGCGCTGCACTTCGCCGCTCCGGATCTCGATGGTCGGCAGGACCTGGTCGTTCACCAGGATGATGTCGCCCTCCCGACCGTTCTCGAAATCGATCCGGTCCTGGAGCGTGCCCCGTTCCGAGAAGTCCAGCGCGCCATCGTCGCGGAGCCGATGATCGGACAGCACCAGGAGCCGCTCCGTGAGCGACGCCGGCAGCGGATCATCCGGCGCCCGGACGACGATCGCGCCGTAGAGCCCCATCCCGACCTGGTAGGCGGTGCGGTGGTGGGGGTGGGGGTGGTACCAGTACGTGCCCGCCGTTCCGGGGTGGACGGTGAACTCGTAGACGTGCTCCTCGCCAGGCGGCACCGGGTGGAACGGACTCCCATCCATGTCGAACGGCAGGTGGAGGCCGTGCCAGTGGACCGTCGTCGCTTCCGGCAGGTCGTTCCGGAATCGGACCGTGACCCGGTCCCCCTCCTGCAGCTCCAGGGTGGGGCCCGGCACCTGGCCGTTGTAGGCGAAGACGTCGGTCTCGACCCCCGGCGCCAGGGACACCCGCGCGGGCGCCGCCGTGAGCACGACTTCAACGGTGCCAGCCTTGCTCGCGGTGTTCCGGAGCACCAATGGCTCCGTGAGGGTATCACCCGCCACGGGTGGCACGCCGAATGTAAGCAGTGCAACGAGCGCTGCCAGCTCGAACACGAATGGCCTCTCTTCACGGATATATCCGACCGCGACGAGTTACGGCGGTCGAGGGTCGGGCCCAGCCTGAGGGAAGCGGGCGCCTAGCGGGTCAAGGGTACACGGCGTACCCGTGCAGATCAAGGATTTTCAGGCACGCGGCTGGCGGCGTCCCCTACGAGTCGATCTCGTCGAACGTGAGGTCGAGGATCGGGTAGCGGCGCCAGTCACGGTGATCGAAGTGCCACCACTCCACGTGATAGACCCTGAACCCCTCCGACTCCATCACGGCGCGGAGCAGGTCACGGTTCCGGCGCTGGACGCCCATGCCGCCCGGGTAGTCGGGGTGTGCGCGGCGCGAGAACTCGTCGTATCCGCTCGGCATGGGGACCGGCTCGCCCGTGGCCAGGTCGTACAGCGTGACATCCACTGCGGCGCCCCGGTTGTGCCGTGACCCGAACGCCGGGTTGGCCACGTACTGCCGCTGCGCCTGCGGCGTCGCCCGCCAGAACATCGAGGTTACGGCCCAGGGGCGGTACGCGTCGAACACCAGCAGGCCGTACCCCTCGCCGCGCAGCCGCTCGTGGGCCCGGAGCAACGCCTCGGCGGCCGGCCGCTGGAGGAATGCCCGGGCGTCCTCGTAGAACGCGGTCCCCATGAAGTTGTTGGTCGTGGCGTAGCGGATATCGAAACGGATGGTGGGATCGAGCGTCGCCAGGTCGACCAGGTCGGGCTCGCGGAAATCGCCGTCCTCCGCGGGCGGTGACGCGGCCCGGGCCTCGGCCCGGAGCGCGCCTACCGGACGGACGGGCTCGATCCGGAACGTCGCCCCCGCCTCACCCCCGTAGCGGATCCTGTGGAAGGGAACGTCGTCCAGGACGGCGACGGCCGCCGACCCGTCGCCATCGCGTCGGAACAGGATCTCCCGGTCCGGGACGGAGCCGTCGCCCAGCGCGTACCGGTCTTCCGACACCCCTCGCAGAGGGTGGACGCCGCTCCGGATCACGGCTTCCAACCGCCCCGCCGCCTCCCGGATCATGAGCGTGTCCCCGTTCGACGCATAGTCGGCCACGAGACCATCGAGGGTGCGGGGCGCCGGACGCGCGGTCGCGACCGTCGCCCGTCCCGTCCGGATGGTGTCCGCGGTGGTGGTCGCTTCCGGGGGGGCGCCCTCGCCGCGCCCGCACCCGGCCGTTCCCGCGACCAGCAGGAACAATAGCCATCGGGTTCCGCGGCGTTCCGGCAGGCGACGATCGGTGTGCTGCACCCACTCCCTCCCGTTCAGGAACGTTCGATACGGATGATAGTCGATTCTCCCCGCGACCGTCGAGTGGAGTCGGCGGCAACGTTTTCCACATTTCGGGCGTCCAACTTCGTGGACCGGCGAGGGTCGACCTGGAGGGGATCGACCCGTACAGGCCGATCGACTACCTTTGTCTCGTCGTTCCGCGCAGAGCCTCTGTCATAGCCATCGTTCAGCGGAGTCATCATGTCCGTACCCCCCGGAAGGGTTCTGTCGTTTGCGCTTCTCGCGTGTCTGGCCATCGCAGGGCCGGTGACCGCCCAGTCCGCCGAGACCGGCATGTCGGCCGCCGACCCGGCCCCCGCCAGCGCCGAGCGCACCGCCGGTCACTTCAACGCGCTGCCCCTCGAGCCGGAGCGCTGGGCCCGGTTCACCGCGAGTCAGGGCACCTGGATCTCACTGGACGTGAGCCCGGACGGACAGAGCATCGTGTTCGACCTGCTGGGCGACCTGTACACGATGCCGATCGCCGGCGGGCGCGCCACGCGGTTGACCGGCGGCACCGCCCACGACATGCAGCCGCGGTTCAGCCCGGACGGACGTCGAATCGTGTTCGTTTCCGACCGGAGCGGTGATGACAACGTCTACGTCATCAACGCCGATGGCACGGGGCTCCGGGCGCTGACGGACGGCGTGGAGAGCGCGTACTTCTCGCCGACGTGGACGCCGGATGGGCGAGAGATCGTGGTCACTCGCAACGCCATGCTGCTGCCGGGCGCCGGCCAGCTCTGGATCTACCACGTGGACGGCGGCCGTGGCCTCCCGTTGATCGACGCCCCGCCCGCCATCCGGATGCTGGGTCCGGCCGTCGCTCCGGACAATGAGTCGGTGTACTTCGCGTATCGGCAGGGCGCCTGGCAGTACAACGCGATCCTGCCCCAGTACCAGATCGCGGTGTATGACCGTACCACCGGGACCCGCACGAACCTCAGCTCCCGGCACGGCTCCGCGTTCCGTCCGGCCATATCCCCGGACGGCAGGTGGCTGACGTACGGCACGCGGCACGATGGCGAGACGGGCCTTCGTATCCGGGATGTGGAGACCGGCACCGAACGGTGGCTCGCCTATCCGGTCCAGCGCGACGACCAGGAGTCGGTGGCGTCCATGGACGTCCTCCCGGGCTACGCGTTCACACCCGACTCCCGCGCGGTCGTCATGTCCTATGGCGGCCGTATCTGGCGCGTCCCCGTGGATGGCTCCGAGCCCACCGAGATCCCGTTCACGGCGGAGGCGGAGATCCCGGTTGGCCCGTCGCTGATGTTCGAGTATCCCATCGACGACGAGTCCACGTTCACCGCGCGCCAGATCCGCAACGCGGTGCCCTCGCCGGACGGCCGGCGTCTCGCGTTCACCGCGCTGGGCCGGCTCCACGTCATGGACCTGCCCGACGGCACCCCGCGGCGCGTCACGGACGCCGAGGTGGGCGAGCACCACCCCACGTGGTCGCCCGACGGGCGCGCGCTGGCCTACGTGACCTGGGACGACCACGAAGGGCACATCATGCGCGTGTCCGCTTCCGGCGGGACCCCCACCCGGCTTACGCGGACCGCGGCGTACTACCAGCAGCCCGCGTGGTCGCCGGACGGGGAGCGGATCGTCGCCATGCGGGCGGCCGCCCGGGACCTGCGCGATGCCGTCGACCCGTTCGTCGGGAGCGGCCTGGGCGCCGAGTTCGTCTGGATCCCCGCCCGCGGCGGGGAGGCGACCGTGATCGGCCCCACGCAAGGGCGGTCCAGTCCGCATTTCACCCGGGACGCGAGCCGGATCTACTCGTACGGCCCGGTTCCGGCCGAGCCGGGCGCTGCGCCGCAGCCCATGGTCGTCGCGCTGGCCTCGACGCGGTGGGACGGGACGGACCTGAAGCAGCACCTGCGCGTCAACTGGCGGCTTCCGTTCACGCCGTTCGGCTACGCGGCGTCGGAGCACGGCCACATGCTCATGCCCGCCGACATGGACCGCGAGCCCAGCGTCCCGCAGGCGCCGGCCAGCCTCATCCGGATCTCGCCAGAAGGTGACCAGGCGCTGGCGCTCACGCTGGACGGGCAGGTTCACACGATCGCAATCGTGCAGACGGGCGCGGCCGCGCCGCTCATCTCGTTGACGCACCCCGACAGCGCCGCCGTCCCGGTCCGGCAACTGTCCGACATCGGCGGCGAGTTCCCCACATGGTCGGGGGACGGGCGGAAGGTACACTGGTCCATCGGCAATGCGTTCGTCACCTACGACCTGGACCGCGCCCGTGCGATCGAGGGCGGCGCGGCGGGCAACGGCGGTGAGGACGCGGCGCCGGCGTACCGGCCGGAGGAGCTCCGCGTGCGGGTGACCGCCCGGCGGGACATTCCCGAGGGGACGGTGGTGTTGCGGGGCGCTCGCATCGTGACGATGCGGGGCCAGGAGGTGATCGAGGGCGGGGACGTGGTGGTGCGCAACAACCGGATCGTCCATGTCGGTCCAGCCGGCGAGATACCCGCGGGCGCGCGGGTCATGGACGTAAGCGGACGGACCATCGTGCCGGGCTTCGTCGATGTCCACGCCCACATGTGGAACCCTTGGGGGATCCACGCCATGCGGCCCTGGATCTACGCGGCCAACCTGGCCTACGGCGTCACCACGACGCGAGACCCCCAGACCGCGACCACGGACGTTTTGGCGTACGGAGATCTGGTGGAGCGGGGTGACATTGTGGGGCCGCGCGTCTATTCGACGGGCCCCGGCGTCTTCCGCTTCAACACCCGGATCAAGGAGCTGGACGACGCCCTCCACGTGCTCCGCCGCTACAGCGACTACTACGACACGAAGACGTTCAAGATGTACATGAGCGGGAACCGGTCCCAGCGGCAGCTCCTGGCCATGGCATCCCGTGAGCTGCGGCTGATGCCCACGACCGAGGGCGGCCTGGACTACCGGCTCAACATGACCCACGCCATGGATGGCTACCCGGGCATCGAGCACACGCTGCCCATCATCCCCGCCTACGACGATGTCGTCGAGCTGTTCCGTGCGTCCCAGACCACGAACACGCCCACGCTCCTGGTCACCTACGGCGGCCCGTGGGCGGAGAACTACTTCTATACGAACGAAGATGTCATCGGCGATACCAAGCTGCGCCACTTCACGCCGGCCGAGGAGCTGAATCCGAAGATCCGCCGCCGCAACCCCGGCCCGGGGCCCGGCGGCTGGTTCCACCCGGACGAGTACGTGTTCGACCGGCACTCCGCATGGCTCAAGCGGCTGCTCGAGGCCGGCGGCCGGGTCGGCGTCGGCAGCCACGGACAGCTCCAGGGCCTCTCGTACCACTGGGAGCTCTGGGCGCTCCAGAGCGGCGGCATGGCCAACCACGATGCGCTGCGCGCGGCCACGATCCTGGGCGCGGAAGCCATCGGCCTGGGCCGCGACCTGGGTTCCATCGAGGCCGGCAAGCTGGCCGACCTGCTCGTCCTGGACGCGAACCCGCTGGACGACATCCGCAACTCCAACACGGTCCGCTACGTCATGAAGAACGGACGCATCTACGAGGGTGACACGCTGAACGAGGTCTGGCCACGACAACGGCCAGCGCCCGACGAGCCGTGGCGGAACAGCGCGCCCGCCGTGCAGGCCGGCGTGCGGGGAGG